>DAOOIV010000005.1:121761-133423 GCA_035384605.1 Phycisphaerae bacterium | reverse complement strand
GGTCCAACACCCCGAAAAAAAACTAGAATCGCCCTTTGGTGTTCAACTTGGGCTAGCGTGCTGGGCTCTGGCTCTTTTTGCCCAAATGCAGTTCGCGGTGCGATTGGGAGAGGTTGGCTCAGTCCGGCGGGACTCGTCGGCGACAAGAAGACGGCAAAAAGTGCCTGACCCGCTGTCTTGCACGCCAAACACGTACAGATCGTGGTCGGACTCCGAGATCGCGCGCAGAAGGTTGTGACCAAAGAAACCGGGCGCGAGGCACCTTGATGGTGCTCCACGCCCGTTGTTTGAAAGCCCTATCGACCGATCGTCACTTGGATGCATCGGCACCCGGATAGGCGACCGTCCTGCCCTGCAAACCGGCCTTGGCCAGGATCGCGTATACGACGAAGCCCACGATGAAAGAGTAAACCGCGGTCGGATGCCAGCCGGGCACGAGTTCCCTGCCGAGGAGCTTGGTCACCATGTCGTTGCTGGAGATGCCGACGAGGAAGCCGAGTACCCACGCCGCATAGCCGGCGAGGCTGACGCCCTGGCGAGGGCCGGCCCACTTCTTACCCGAGAGGAAGTAATCGGCCACGATGGCCCCACAGATCGGACCGAAAGATGCGCCAATGAGGCCGAAGAACGCCTCCAGATTGCCGGCGATACCCGTGGCCGCCAGGATGATGCCGATGGTTGCCCCGCCCAAGGTCAGAGGCACGCGCCCCATGGTCGGAATCATGGTCGACAGACTGTTGCCGATGATGCTCGCACAGAAACAGGCCGGGGCCATCGAGCCGATCGCCAGCAGCAGGAACATGATCTTCGCCAGGCCGGGGCTGACCAACGGCAACGCCTTGCTGACCTGGGGACCGACGGTGGGATCAATCCCCTTCGCGCCGGCCACGATGATCAAAGCCAAACCGCCGGCCAGGAGGATGGACAGACTGATGCCGGTGAGCCCGGCCAGATTGACATCATTCTCGTCCCGGCTGTTGGTGCCGAAGTCCACACCGGCCGCCCCGGCGGTAGCGAAGAAACCGATGACCATCTGAATCACCAGGCAAGCCCCGGCCAACACGCCCGGCCCGGTCGGGTCCACGGCAAACTTGAAGTTCCCCACGTGCGGCAGGGCACACACGCCGGCGATGCACAGCATGGCCACGGCCACCCACGGCAGATAGCTCGATATCTTCGCAACGTACTTGATTCCGAAGGCACCAAAGAGGGCAAAGACGTAACCCCACGCGATGCAAAAGACGATAAACAGCGCGGAAATCTGGTCCGCGTCGCGGCCGATGGCCAGCAGCAATAGCTTTGCCGCGTAGAAGGTCCCCACGCTGTACCAGCCGATCTGGAGCAAGCCCATGAAGATGCCCGGGAAAAGCAAGCCGCCCACAGTGCCGAATGTGGAGCTACCCACCACGTAAAGCGGATACCCCGTTTTCATACCGAGCACGCCGAATACGTAGTGAAACACGTAGTGGCTGAGCACGGCGGCGATTACCAACCCGCCCAGAGCAACATCCAGACCACCAAGGTTAAAAGCCGAGGCGAGCTTGTCGTAAAAGGCAATCCACATGAAGATGCCAAAGTACGCCGGGGCGGTATTGGTCCACCACGGCCCGCGGTTGCTCATGGGGTTCGGCTTGGCCGATGCCAAATAAGCTGGAAGTGTTCCGTTCGCCATAGGTGTTCTCCTTCAACTCTAGGACGGCATGTCCGACCGTGAGGGCTACCGCTTGCCTCCGGCCGATTTGATCGGTCGTGGGACATGGTAACCGTTTTTCTGCTTGTTGCCAGGGTGCCGTTCGATGCGCCCGACAGGGTTCCGAGCATCAGCCGGGACCGGCAGGTTTCCGCCCCACCTCCTCCATGGATCTTCGCAGGACTCCAATCCTGCTCTGCCCTGTTTGTGCGTCTTGCGCTACTTCGCGGGGGGGCAGAACCTCCGAAGGATGGCGGAGGGTGACGCGAAACCGTCAGAACCTCGGGATCCGTTCAAGCTCGGCCCGCAACTGCTGAGGCGAGAGCTTCTCGATCGGGAGGCGGATAAGCTTCTCGATCCAGCCCCGGAGCCGGCTTGCGACCTGCATGGCGAACATCAAGCGCTGTTCGTCGGTGCCTTGGGCAAAGGCGGGGTCGGGCAAAGACCAGTGCGCCCGGACCGCCGGACCGGGGAAGACTGGACAGGACTGACCGGCGGCATGGTCGCAGAGCGTTAGAACAATGTCGATGGGGGTTACCGCAAACTCGTCCCAGCTCTTGGAATAGAGGCCGGCAGTAGACACGCCCATCCGCCGCATGGCCTCGAGCGCCAGGTCGTGGACATAGCCTGCGGGGTGGCTGCCAGCACTGAGCGCTTGGAACCTCTCCCCGCCCAGATGACGCAGCAAAGCCTCTGCCATCTGGGACCGACAGCTATTGCCGGTACAAAGAAACAGCACGGCGTATGGTCCCTGCATCGGAGAGACCCCTTTATGCGCGACGGACTGAGCCCAAAACGCCAACCGTGGTATTATCTCTCAAGTGAGGTGTCGCCGGAAATGGCAAGCGTGCGTCGATTGATGCGCGGGCCGGCCCTGTCCTCGCGAGAAGACAAGAACGGGGAAGGCTGCCCGCATGGTCCCCCCGGTACAACGAGAATGATGATTGCGGTTACCGCTTACAGGTGAGTGATGGTCGACCCAGAAACATTGGAAGGGGCCGGACGGCTTCTGGCCGGATGGAAGCGGACGATGATCCTGGCCCACGACCGGCCGGATGGCGACGCTCTCGGGGCGATGGCGGCCATGAAACGGGTGATCGAAGCCGCCGGCCGTGAGGCGACTGCGTTCGTTTACGACGAGTTGCCCGGCCGGTATGCGTTCCTCGATGGCATCCCCGCGCAAAGCCGTGGGCATGGCATCGGGATCAACACGAAGCAGGTCTTCCACCGCTGGCAAGACGCCAGTCCTGGCGCGATTGACGCGCGCTTCGACGGGATCCTGATCCTCGACACCAATAGCTGGTCGCAGATCAAACCGGCCGCCGACTACCTGCGAGCCAGCGCCCTGCCCAGGATCGTCGTCGATCACCACGCCGCCGCTGACGGCGTTTCCCAAGGTCACGGATCCGGTCTTGATCTCATTGATCCTTCCGCGCCTGCCACGTGCCAGATTCTGCACGCCTGGTGCGATGCAATGGACTGGCCGCTCGATTCCGCCTCGGCAGAAGCCTTGTTCACCGGCCTGTCAACCGACACCGGATGGTTCCGGCACTCGAATACCGACGCCCGCGCCATGCAGACCGCAGCCGACCTGATCGACCTGGGCGTGAGGCCTGACGTCCTCTATGGCAGGCTGTACGCATCGTTTCCCCTGTCGCGCGTCCGACTCATGACCGAGATGCTGGCCACGCTCACGTTCCACGCTGACAACGCGATTGCGATTGCGCATATCACCCCTGAAATGTTTGCCCGTTCCGGAGCGTCAAAGGCTGAGACGGAGGATCTGGTCAACGAGCCGATGGCCGCCGAGCCGGTCATCGTCTCGGCGCTCCTGGTCGATGCGGGAACAGGGGAAATACGAGCCAGTTTTCGCAGCAAGTCGCCCGAGGTGTGCGGCCGTGACATCGACGTGGCGGCAATCGCCGGACGTTTCGGCGGAGGCGGGCACCGCCGGGCGGCCGGAGCGCGACTGGCCGGTACCCTGGAAGAAGCCCGGCGGCGCGTGACGGAGAAGATCCTCGCGGCCATGCGCGGAGAATGACCGACAATGGGCTGGCGACGAAAGAAAACCCCGGGACTCAGCAGGGAGATGCTTCTGGCCGCCCGGCCGCTGCGAAACCCGAACATCACCGAGAAGGAAATCGCCGGGGGCGGCCTCGAATTGACCGTCTCGCTGCCCAGGAGCCGCCTGTTTCGCTGGCTGAGCGGAGGCTGCAACCACCCGATCGTCCGCCGGTACCAACTCGACGTGATCGGCGTCGAAACCTGGAGAATGATCGACGGCCGGACGACGATCATGACAATGATCGAACGCCTCGGCTCTGCTCACGGCATGGAGCCGCGACAGGCGGAGGCGGCGATGCTCGCATACTTGCGGACTCTGGCGCAAAGGGGCATTATGATGCTGGCGCTGCCGCATGAAGAACCCCGAGCAGCCGACAAGGATCGCCTTCACACGAGCTGAACCGATCTTGCGGGGCGGAAGGACAATCCGCGGAAAGGAGAATCAATCATGGTTTCCAGGACATGTCGCTGGATGCTGGCGATCACGTTGCTAACCGCAGCACCCGTCCGACCGGCCGAAGAGCCGACCACTGCATCGGCGCCGACCTCGCAGGGCATTCCGGCGATCAGCGGCTCGGCGCTCTCGGATCTGCTGCCGGCCAAAACGCTGCTGTACAAGGGGTGGCCTGGAATCGACGTCTTTTCGAAGGCGGCCGAGGAGACCGAGTTGGCCAAGCTGCTGAAGGAACCCGAACTCGAACGGCTGCGAGCCTCGTGGTGGAAGGACATCTGGCCGGCCATCAAAGATCAGATCGCCCGTGCGATCGGCGACGAGAAGGCCGAACAGATTCTCGATCCAATGACGACGCTGCTAGGCACGGTCTGGCGGCATCCGACGGCGGTGGCTCTGATCGGGGCCGGCACCGGCAAGAACGGACCGCAGTTCGACGCCGCCATCATCGTCCGTGCAGGCAAGGATTCGGCGAAACTCGTCGAAATCGCGGAGCAGCTTCTGGCTCTGGCCGGGATAACTCCCGATTCAGCGATGGAAGTTGAGGTCGGCAGGCTGAAGTTCAAGACCGTGACCGGTTTTCCGCTTCCCCTGCGGTGGGGCAGGGCGCAGGACTTGTTCGTCGTCTCCCTCGGCACCAAGGCCACGGAGCACCTCGGCCTCGGCACGCTCGAGGATTCGCTGACCCGCAGTCCGCGTTTCGCTGCGGCAATGAAGCACGTGGGCGCCGACCAGTCCTGGCCGTTTTTCTTCCTCGACATGAAGGCGGCCGTCCAGGCGCTCAAGGACTTTCAGCCGATGCTCGCAGCCACCAGTTTGCCGTTTTTTGCTGAGCCGGACGCTCTGGATCGCTTCCTCAAGCAGATGGGCGTCGAGGCGTGCGAATCGCTCTCCATTGCGATCGCGCCCGAGGCCGGCGGCTTCAAGACCAGCATGTTCGTTCACCTGCCCGGGGCCGCCGCCAGCAGTAATCCGCTCATCGGCCGAAAAGCCTTGATCAACGACGATATCCGGGTGGTCCCCAAGAACGTCCGCTGGGCCACCGTGACCAACTGGGACGCAGCCGCAACCTATCGCTCACTGTTGGATGCTCTGACGTCGCTTGTCCCGACCGGCGAAGAAGAGATCCTCGGGATGGTGGAACGGGCCGAGAGACGCCTCGGACTGAGCATCGAAAAGGAGATTCTCGGCGCGTTCGAGGACAACTGGGCGATCTTCGATTCGCCCGAGTTCGGCGGGATCTGGGTCAGCGGCATTACGGTGGTGGCCAAGGTCAAGCCCAAGCACCACCTGCGCAAGGCGATGCGCAACATCACGGCCGTCATCGCCGAGGAGATGAGCGGCGACGCCTCGGCAGAGGTGGCGACCGAAACATACCGTGGGCAGACCATTGAATACTTCAATATCAGCGGCGTGCCGCTTCCGATCGCCCCGGCCTGGGCGGAGTTCCAGGGCCGGTGGATCATGGCTCTCTATCCCCAGATGGTGCGGATGGAGCTGGACCACCTGATGAATCGCGGCGCCTCGCTGCTCGAGAACCCCGACTATCAGCGCGGGCGCAAGCTGCTGCCCAACGGAGCGTTTGCGGTCAACTACGTGGACACCAAGTCGGGCATGCTCCAGATGTACTCCCTCGCACTGCCGATCTGGCAGGCCGCCGCCGCCATGCTGCAAAAGGAGAACATCCCGCTCGATGTCAGCATGTTGCCGTCGGCCCATACCGTCACCCGTCACCTGTTCGGCAACGTGTCCGTCTCGATAGTCAGCGAGGACGGGGCGTTGACGGTCTCGCACGGGGCCCTGCCGGTTCCGGTGCCGGCCATCGGTGAAGGGGGTTTTGCGATTCCGCTGGGAGCGGCAATCCTGTTGCCGTCTCTGTCCAGGGCCCGCGTACTGGCCAAGCGCACGGCCAGCGCGGCCAATCTCAGTGGCCTGGGCAAGGCTCTGTATACCTATGCAGTCGAACACGACGATCAGTTCCCGCCCGATCTCCGGACACTGGTCGACAGCGGCGCCATCAGTGAGAAATCACTCCGATCGCCGCTCGACGAATCCGACGCAACCAGTTCGTACATCTACATCTCCGGCCAGACGACGGAGGTTGACCAACGCAACGTCATTGCCTATGAGAACCCCGAAAACCACGATAACGAAGGTACCGTCGTCCTTTTCGCCGACAGCCATGTCGAGTTCATGACGATGAGCGCTTTCCGCAAGGCCCTCGAGGACACATACCGTCGGCTTGGACGCGAGATGGAAGAACCCGGTGAACAGGTAGAGGCGAGGACACGGGACCAGAAAACGGCGGCCGCACGCCGGGCGGTCAGTCGCGAGGGAGCCCTGGCCGCAGCCCTGGAACTGTTCAAGATGCACGTCGGGCGATATCCCAACAAGCTGGATGAGTTGGTCGAACAACCCGAAAGCGAAGCCGACGCCGAGAAGTGGAGGGGGCCGTACGTCCAAGGCGCTGGCGCACTGAAGGATCCGTGGGGCCATCGCTTGATGTACCTCTCGCCGGGCGAACGCAACCGCAGCGGTTACGATCTCTGGAGCCTCGGCCCCGACGGCCAGGACGGCACGACCGACGATCTCGCCAACTGGAAGAAATGATCTCGGCAGCCCGGCAGGCTCCGCCCGGGCGGACCACGCCGCCGGGCCAAGATTCCCATCCCGCTCCCACAAACCCGCTGGGCCGAGATTCCTATCTCGGCCCCATAGAACACGGGATTCCCATCCCGCGATGAGCATCGCTGGGCCGAGATTCCTATCTCGGCCCCATAGAACACGGGATTCCCATCCCGCGATGAGAAATGACGAAAGGATTCGCCGCGCAAGAGGTGCGAGAAAGGATACTCGCCAGCGCAGATTGCAGACCGCTGGGCCGAGATTCCTATCTCGGCCCCACAAACGCGGGATTCCCATCCCGCCATGAGAAATGGCGAAAAGATTCGCTGCGGAAGAGGTGCGAGAAGGGATTCTCGCACCAGCGATTGAAGGGTTTCTCGCGCCAGCGGACCATCGGATTTCAAATCGCAGATTTGAGATTGCAGATCGAGGTCCGCGAGGACGGACCCGACGCGCTCGTCAGGCGGTCTGGAACGGCGGCGCATCCTTGCGACTCATGCGAATATCGATCGAGCCAACCAGCTTCTTCAATCGCTTGCCCAGCGGGGCCAGGACCGGGCGTTCGCTTTCCCAGTGGCCCAGGGCGATGGCCGTCTTGCCCGCGCGGAGGATCGACAGGGCGTCGTGGTGGCGGATCTCGCCGGTGACGATGACGTCGCAGGCGGACGCCCGCGGCATCTCCAGCGGCATGCGCCCGGCCGAGCCGCCGCAGACGGCCGCGCGGCGCAGCTTCGTATTTCGCTCGCCGACGGTCATCAGCACTCGCGACCTCGTCGCGCGCTTCAGTGATTTCGCCAAGCCGGCCAACGTAGTGCCCTTCGGCAGAGTGCCGACACGGCCGATCCCGCCCGTCGGCTCGGGCGTCAGCGGGTAGATGTCAAAGGCCGGCTCCTCGTAAGGATGTGCATGTCGCAATGCCGCGATCACTTCGGGCAGACAGCGCTCCGGCGCGATCATCTCAATTCGCGTCTCGGCCACGCGCTCAAGCCGGCCCTTGCGGCCGACCTGCGGGTTGGTGCTTTCGGTCCCGAAGAATGTGCCCTCGCCGCGCAGGCGGTAGCTGCACTGCTCGTAATCGCCAATGCGACCCGCGCCCGCTGCGAACATGGCCGCGGCCACTTCTTCGAGTTGGGCGAAAGGCACAAACGTCACCACCTTGTACTCGCGCCGCCCGACGGACACATACTCGAACGGCCCGACATCCGTCAGCCCACACAGACCCGCGAGCACATCGTTGACTCCGCCCTCGGCGGCATCGAGAGCCGTGTGCGGCGAGTAGATCGCAATCCCGCGTCTAATTGCCTCGTGTACGATCGCTTCCGTCCCATCGCTGTCCGCCACAATTCGTTTGACCGGCTTGAACAGCGGCGGGTGATAACTCATGATCATCTCGCACCGCGACGCGACCGCCTCGCGCAGCACCGCCGGCGTCAGGTCGATGCACAGCAGCACGCGTCTGCACACCGCTCTCCGATCACCAACCAGCAGCCCGACGTTGTCCCACGACTGAGCCAGCGCGGGTGGTGCGATCCGATCCATCGCCGCAGCCACGGCTCCCACGGTCACGCGCTTGCCGCCTTTTGCCGTCATCTGCGATCCTCTCTTCACGCCGGTGCCGCCGTTCGCAGCCTTGCCAGCAGATCCTCGGGGCCCTGGGCCGACAGCAGTGAGTCTCTCACCTCCGGGTCGCCTACCAAGCGAGCGATCTCGGCCATCGTGGCCAGGTGCCCTTCAGGATCACCCTGCGGACTGAGCAACAGAAAGACCAAGCGCACCTTCTCGCCGTCCGGCGCCTTGAAATCGACGCCCCCGGGAACCTGGGCCACCGCGCAGATGCGACTGGTCAGCGCCCGGCAATAGGCGTGCGGAACGGCAATGCCGTGCCCCAGAGCCGTCGGCCAGACCTGCTCGCGGTCGATCAGTTCCTTCAACATGGCGTCGCGAGGTACCTTCGGCTCGACCTCGACAATTCGCGAAACCAAATCCTCGAACAGCGCCTTCTGCTCCGAGATCTCCAATCGAACCGCCAGCTCGGGCCGCAGCCCCCTGCGCAGATAATCCGCCTCGCGCCGCAGCACAAGCAGCGGATAGGACTCCGTGGCGACCGCGGGTGAAGAATCCGCCGGCGTCAGGTTTACCTGGTTCTTGTAGAACGCCGCGATGGGCGTTCCTTGCGAAAGACGGCCGGGGTCCGAGGACGTGTCCAACACCGCCGCGGCCTCGTTGCGGGCCAGCTCCGCGCTCAGGATGGACGGCTTGGGCAATCGCGACCACACCGCCTGTCCCGCCCGCTCGACCGGGCGACGATCCGCGCTGGGCGACCAGAAGAAGACGCGAGACCGCCCGAACGCTTCTGACCACCGCTGGCAGAGCAGCATGTTGAGGTCTTCGTTGTCGGTGAGGGCCACCAAATTGCCGATCCCCTGAAACTCGTCCCGCTCGATGAGATCCAGATCGCGAGCGTCCGCGACGATCGCCTGCAGGCCCTCTTGCCGGGCCTCGGAGACCATCTTGGCGTTGGTGTCTACCAGGATCGCGCGCGCACGTGCTGTTTCGCTGACAAAACGAGCCACCTCCTGACCCAGCCGATGCGCCCCGACGATCATCCAGCCGGTCGGGGCGGGAGCCCTCACCTTGAGCACGTCAGCCACCAGCCCGGCGGTGAGTCCTTGCAGAACGACCGTGCCTACAATCACCGAGTAAACAAATGTCTCGACGAACGCTGCTGATCCCGGGAATGCGTCGGCAAGCTGCAGGGAGACGAGCGACGCCATTGACGCCGCGACAATGCCCCTTGGGGCGATCCATGACAAGAAAAGCTGCTCTTTCCACGGCACGTTGTAGCCGACGGTCGAAACCACCACATTCAGCGGACGAATAATGAACATGACGATCGCCACCAGCAGCGCGCCGCCGGCCCCGAAGGCGAGGAACTGCTCGCTCCTGAGCCGCGCGGCCAGAAGGATGAACAGGATCCCGATGGCCAGGTCCGCGATCTCGGCCTTGAACCGGCGGATCTGCTTCAATTCGGGCGGGTTCTTGAGCCCGATCACAAACCCGGCCGACGTCACGGAGAGCAGGCCCGATTTGGACAGGACCACCTCGCCCAGGCCGAAGATCAGAACGGCCATCGCCAGCACCGAGATGTTGGCCAACTCCTCAGGGACAAACCCGCCATGAAGCAGCCGGTGTACCAGCAGGCCGCCGCCAATCCCCACGAGCAGCCCCCAGAACACGCGCATGCCGAAATGTGCGATGGCGGTACCACCCTCCATTCCACTGATCCACTCAAAGCACAGAATCGCCACGAAGACGCCGATCGGATCGATCAGCACGCTCTCCCAATGGAGGATATGGTTGAGCCGGGCGTTGACCTTGGTTCGCTTGAGCAGCGGCCCGATCACCGTCGGACCGGTGACGATCACCAGGCTGCCCGCCAGGAGGGCCATCGACATGGGCAGGTCCGGGAAGATAACGCCGATGGCCACCGCCGTTCCCAGCCAAGTGACAACGACGCCAACCGTCAGCAGACGCCGAATGGGCCCGGAGGCCAGCCGGTAACCTTGAACGTCCAGCGTCAGGCCGCCGTCGAACAGGATCAGCCCCACGGCCAGCTCGACAATGACGACCAGCCCGCCTCCGAGCGAGTCCGGCCGTACGATGCCCAGTATCTGCGGGCCGCACGCGTATCCGCCCAACAGCAGCAGAACAATCGCGGGCAACTGAAATCGGCGCGAAACGACGATCAGCATGATGCCGGCCGCGAAGGCGGCAACCATGGTCCGAAGCATCAGGTCGCCATTGGTAACAGCCATGTCTGTGTCCCGCCGCCGTCAATCGATTTCCGAGCGAAAGATAACTGCAATCGGCGGTCCAGCCAAGACCATTTCCTCAGGGGGATTGCTCCTGGGTCCGTGACACTTTAGGCGGGTGCCACTGGCAGCTTGTCTGCCAGTGTCTTTTGCTTCTCAGGCATGCACTGGCGGGCAAGCCGCTCGACGCGGCTCGCGATAAACCGCCAGTGGCACCCACAGAGCCTGCCTGCCTAATCTGTCACGGACCCATTCTTCCTGACCAGAAGATGCACCTGCGGTCCAAGGCCTCCCCGCTTGACCCCTGCCGGTTGGCCAGCTAAACCACCTGTATGAAGGCATCCAAACCCGAGAACACCACCGATGCTCGCGTGGCCGCCGTCGTCTTCGACCTCGACGGCACGCTCACCGTGCCGTATTTCGACTTCGACGCGATCCGGCGGGAAATCGGCCTGCCGACCCAACCTCGCACGCCCATCCTCGAGGCGATGGAGACCATGACCCCCGAGCAGCGCAAACGCTGCGAGGCTATCCTCATCAAGCATGAGGAGAAGGCCGCCCACGAAAGCCAGCTCTGGGACGACACGCGGGCGGTGCTCGATGCGATCCGCCGTGCGGGCATTCCGCTCGGCGTGCTGACCCGCAACAGCCGCCGATCGGTGGATATCGTGCTGGCCAAGCACGGCATCAGCTTCGACTGCATCCATACTCGCGAGGACGGGCCGATCAAGCCCTCGCCGGAGCCTGTTCTATCCATCTGCCGAAAGCTGGCGGTCGACCCGGCCGCAACCTGGGTGGTCGGCGACTATCTGTTCGACCTGATGTCGGGCAACGCCGCGGGCGCGACCACCGTGCTGATGGACGGCAACGGCCAATCGCCCGATTTCGCCGACCAGGCCGACCACGTCATCCACCGGCTGAGCGAATTGCTGCCGCTGCTGTCGTTGGATTCGTAATCGCCGAGCCGGATTCTCTTGACGAGCCGAGGGGTTTATCCCCTCGGTATTCGGGCAGCGTGCA
>DAOOIV010000005.1:0-121661 GCA_035384605.1 Phycisphaerae bacterium | reverse complement strand
GGCGAAACCGGAGGGGTAAGACCGACGGGATACGCTTGACGAGCCGAGGGGTTTATCCCCTCGGTATTCGGGCAGCGTGCAGGCGAAACCGGAGGGGTAAGACCGACGGGATACGCTTGACGAGCCGAGGGGTTTACCCCCTCGGTCTTCGGGCAGCGTGCAGGCGAAACCGGAGGGATACGCTTGACGAGCCGAGGGGTTTATCCCCTCGATCGTCTTTTGTGTACCTTCTCGAAATGCTCGAGGAAGATGTGATTGCTCTCCAGCGCCGGCCGCAGAGTCTTCAATTCCGCGAGCGTGACCCATCGTATCTCGGCCACCTCATCCGGTGACAGTCGTGGCTCCTGCCGCTCGTCGGAGAACGACGCCCGCCACCATTCCAGCATCAGCTTGCCGTCCGGACGCTGCCACCTGAAGATCACCCGCTCCGGCCGCACGTCCATCCCGATCTCCTCGCGAATCTCGCGAACGAGCGCCAACTCGGGCGTCTCGCCCGCCTCGATGCCCCCGCCTGGAAAACACCAGTACCCCGGCGCAATGACCCCCTCGCCGCGCCGAATCATCAACCACCGGCCGTCACGCTCGATGACCGCCACCACGCCGTGCCGAACACCATCCGCGGGATCATTCATAGCAGCCCATCATAGACGCTTGACCACCGCGCACAAAGCATCCGCGCACCCCCAAGGGTGCCCCACCTCGTCCGCGAGGTGGGGGAGCGACGATCGACCGGCAAAACCGAGAACACCCGCCCCAACTCGAGCTTCCCATCCGGGGCCTCTTCAACAAGGATTACCATGCTCGTTGTCGCCGAGAACGAAACGGATGCTGCGAGGGAAGGCGGCCCAGAACAGATTCCGGTCCGAGCGACAGTCGGGAGGGGTGCCTTTGACCGACAATCATCGCTCCCCCATCTGCAAGAAGCAGATGGGGCACCCGCTCGCCCTCGGCCACCACACTCACGCCTGCGTGATGTGTCCCACGTCGACCACATACATCTGGCGTGTCGGTTCGTGGCTGCCGTCGAAGCAGACCTGCGTCCCGTCGCGGTTCCAGCGCGGGTGCAGGTCGCAGCGGGACGCCCCCGACAGCGCGGGATTGGCCGGGTAAGCGCCGATTTCGATCAGCCGGTTGTCCGCGGGCCGATAGAGCATCAGGTGCTGCCGACGCTCTTTGTCGGGATAGGTGTCGACGAGCACCCATTTGCGGTCCGGCGAATAGGAGCAGTGGCCGTCCCGCGTCAGCACGCCGCCGGCGAAGACCTCGTGTCGACCTGTGCGGTCGTCGATCAGGTAAAAGTGATTCCCCTGTTCCTTGGTGCTCGTCCAGGCCAGGATCGTCTCGTCGTCGCGCCAATCGAAATGCGAGAACATGGTGCTCTGCGAGAGCAGCCGCACGTCGCTTCCGTCGGTGCGGGCGGTGTACATCCGGGTGCTGAACCGCATGGTCGACAACGGCCGCCAGCGGTGCAGGAACAGCAGCCGCGTGCCCGACGGGTTGAGCTTCAGGTGGTTGAACCAGTGGTGAGCACCTTCGAACTCAGGCAGCCGCTCGTTATGTGCCGCCCACTCCAACCCGAGGATCTGCTTGTTGCCGCCAGTGACGAGGTCCATCCAGTAGATGCCCGCGTCCTTGGGGGCCGCGTCATGCTCGGTCCGTTCAGGCAGCGCAACGTACCCGTACCCGGGCCGCAACCGGTTGACCCGCTCGAAATCGAGCGTCACCGCCTGACGGCCGTCCAGGCTGACGTCGTACACCGGCCGCGGAAGCGTGCGCGTCTTGCCGCTGTGCACGTCGTGGATGATCGAAACGTAGCGATTGCCGTCGAAGCTGTTGTAGATGACCTCGCGATCCGGGGCCGAACCCAGCCACCGCAGCATCGTGCCCTGCTGCCAGCCCCAGGCCTGCGTCACGTCGAGCGGAATGAACCGGTTCTCGCGCTGAAGGTCGACCATGCCGACGGTCAGCGACTCGCCCTTCTGCGGATCGCGGCCGATGAAGTCGATCTCCATCGCCAGCAGGTATCGACCGGTCGCGTCCCACGGGCTCTTGTCGTAGTAGCCGAAGAAATGATGCTTCGGCCCGCGGGTGACCGCCTTCGCCTCCGGAAATGCCGGCCTGCTCGTAGGTGCAGTCGCGGTTTCCGCTCTTGCCGGCCGAGCCGAGAGCCAACCCGCCATCCCACCGCCGGCCAGCGCCGAGCCCAACGATCGTTTGAGCAATTCGCGTCGCCTCATGGTTTCTCCTCGGTAAGGCGTGCTCAGCACGCCGTCCTCGTCTGCATGTGCCGCACCGAAAGCAGCTATCCCCCGCCCGCGCCCTGCTCACGATCAGATACTGAGGAAAAAGAACATCTACTTCTACAAAAAACAAAGGCCCTTCCCCTGCCGGCGTCGTTCTCATCAAACCACGGAACACGCGGCCTGCGCGGAACCAGTCCAGGACGACCTTTCGCATATTCAGCGTATCCACCTTCCGCCTCTTGTACCGCGAGTTCCTGCTACTTTCGGCGGGAACTCCTGCGTCCGTTGTGCACGGTCTCAACGGCAGTCACATGGAGCAGGGGGACGAAGGTGCGTTTGTCCGAATTGGGCTGAGCGATGAACACCTCCGACTTGAGCAAGGCCAGAAGGTCCGGGTTGTGGACCACGATAGACTGCCCGCTGGACGTGACCAGCCGAAAAGACTCAAAAGGCTCACGGCGGAGCATCTCGCGGATGGTATCCTGTACGCTCATACCAGCATTATAACCGCGCGGGCGGCGGGTCGAGCTGCTGACCGAGGGGTGAACAGCCCGCAAGAAGAGAGCTTTGCCGCTTGGCGAGAGATGAACAGCGGCGCCACAGCGGCGGCCCTCCTCTTTTCTTGCGGCGCAAAAAATACCAGGCCGGGCAACACACCCGGCCTGGTGCCGCGTAGACTCCACCGCCTACGTTAAACCCCTAAGTGTGGGCCGCCGTCAATCAGCGGCAGCCGCGATAGCCAAAGCTGAAGCCGAAACCTCGGCCATGGTAACAGTGACGGTGTCCACCCCAATACCCGAATGAGAAGCCAAACCCCGACGGTCGATAGCAGTAACCCGGATAGTAATAAACCGGAGCGGTGTACACGACCGGCGCGGGGGCTACATACACCGGGGCGGTGTAGACCACTGGTGCTGGGGCCACATAGACCGGCGCCGGTGCGTAGTAATAAACCTGAGCATCGGCCCGTTGAGCCGCCGTCCCGAGGGCCAGCGTCGCGAGCATTGCCGCAATCAGCAACATCGAATTCTTCCTGACTGGCATGGCAAACCTCCTTGGTCTACGGTTTCCTCAAGACCTCCGCCTTCACGGTCGTCTCCGAAACCTCTCGAACCGGTCAGTTGGTTAGACACTGTTGACCCCGAAAAAGTTTGGGGAAGCGCACTATTTTGTGAGGATTCTTGGGCAGGCGACCGAAATGAGGCACAACTACTTTTGGGACAAGACTTTACGGGCTTCTTGCCGCACCAGACGGAGAATCCGCACAAGTTCTAAGCGGTCCTGCTCGCTCAAACCCGTGAGCAAGCGCTGGATGCTACCCAGCTTGAATTGCCGGTACGCTTGGTGGGCTTGGCGGCCCGCCTCGGTCAGTTCCACGTCCACTTTCCGCTTGTCTTGCTGGTTAATCTGGCACCTGATCAGTGGCCCGTCGCTCTTACTCTCCAGCGCACGGATGACTCGGGACATCTGGGTGGGGAGTATGCCGATCTGTTTCTGAAGATCGCCCACGGTTTGCGGTTGCCGGTCGGCCAAGAGATCCAGTGTGAGGAACTCCGTCTCCGTCAACTCCGTCTGATCCTTTGTCTTTGACTTGTTCTGGGCCGCCCAGATGTCCTTCGACATCTCAAACATTTCTTGCGCAAATTCTTGTAGTTGCTGGGCTTGGTGAAAACTTGGCATGTTGTCTCTCAGGCGAATCCACCCGCGGATCTGCTTACGGCGGTCCTCGGCCCCATTAGAACCTTACGGCCAGACATCTGTGCGGCTTGCGCGCATGTTTCTGGATCGCAGAACGCTTGGGTTGCGGCCCGCAAAAAGGCGGTCCGCCTTAGAACAGTGGCCTCAAGACCGTCTGCGAACGCCGTTTCAAGATACAAATAATTGTACCTCGTGAATTGTCTCCTGACAAGGGGAAAATGCCACGGGCAGGCGGGACGAATCCGGCACCCGGCCTGATCGAGCAGAACAGAGCCCCGCCGGCGACCAAGCAACTAACCGCCTGCTCCATTCGAACCCGAAATGCTGTTAATCAACTCGACGTACGGCACAAACACGGCGAAGGCAACCGCAACAACGAGAACGATCTCCACCAGGACACCGACAAGCAGCACAACGTGGCGGCCACGGCCGGCAACCCTGGCCAAGGTCACTTGCCCTGCAAGCAGGAGACCAAGCCCCATCAGAACCGCAGCCCGGGCCTGCGACACCTGCAGCAAGATCCCCGTCACGGCGGGCAATGGTGTCCCGAAAGCAGCGTATACCGCAGCCATCTTCGGCAGCAGCACCAGAAGCACACCGCCCAACAGCACAAGTGCCGCGAAGTTGACGCCAAGCAGCGCGCCGAAAACAGCCCCACCCGCTCCTCGCCTGCCGGATGGTCCCTCGCTCACTGGCAACCTCCTGCGAAAGCGGACCGCCCCGCAGTCGACTGTTCATCACCATGCCCCGCGACTCATGGAGCAGGGGCCGATTCTACCGGCGCGATGCGAGAAAGCCCCTCGCGGACCCCCTCCCCGTTGCCCACCACCACGATGGTCAGCTTCCTCGGCTCGATGGTCCGCGCGGCCGCCTGGCGCAAGACCGCCGGATCGTTCACCCTGACGATCGCCGCCTGGTAGTCCTCATACCAGCCCTCCGGCAGGCCCCAGACTTTGAGGTCCCACCATCTGCTGGCTGTTTGCCACGGGGTCTCCAAGCCAACCTGAAACCCGCCGATTAACTGATCCCGCGCCAGGGCCAGCTCCTCGCGGCTGACGTCACCGGTGAGAAGCTTGTCCACCTCGGCAAGGGCCGCCTGGACCGCATCGGCAGTCTTTTCCGTTCGGGTGAACGTGCTGACGCGAAACGCCGCTGCGTTGCCCTCGACCTCGAAAGAGCCGCGGGCCCCGTAGGTCAGGCCCTTTTCAATGCGCAGCACGCGCCCGATGCGGGCGCTGAACGACTCGCCGAAAACCATGCTCAGCAGCCGCACGGCCGCGTAGTCCCCATCACGTCGTGATACCGGCACCACCTGTCCGATCCGGATCTCGCTCTGCGAGGCTGACGGGCGATCCACTAACAGCACCTTGAGATCGCCTCGCGGCGGCGGTGCCGGCGGGTCCCCGAAGGTCGCCCGACCACCCCACCCGCCGAAGCATTCCTCCGCCATTGCGGTCGCCTGCTCCGCCGTGACATCCCCGGCAAACACCAGCGTTGCGACGTTTGGGGCGTAACACTGCCGGTGAAACGCAGTAACCTGGTCCCGCGTGATCCCTTTCAATGACGTCGAGGTGCCGCCCTCCGGTCGAGCGAGCGGGTTGTCGCCGAATATCGCTTCATCAAGGGTCCGACCGGCGATCGTAGCGGGGTTCTCCTCCTCGATCCTCTCTCGGGCAACCGCCCGCTCGACGAAGTTCTTCACCTCGCGCTGGGGGAATGACGGCTCTCGTACGATCTCGGCAAGGGTCCGGCACGCCAGTTGGACATGCTCGGAGAGCGTCCACATCCGTATCCCGCTCTCATAATGATCGACCGACTCGCTCAGGGTCATGCCGTGGGAGTCAATGATTTCCGCAAGCTCGTCGCCGCTATGCCGGGCTGTCCCGCGACGGAGAGTGTTCGCCGTGACGTAGGCCAAGCCCGCCGCTTCCGGCGGATCACTTGCGGCCCCCACAAGCACGTTCAGTGCCACCGTCACCGCGGGCACCGAGTGATCCGAAAACACCGCCACACGCAAGCCGTTCTCAAGCTGCCTCATAACCGGTGACGCCAGTTTGACCGGCCGCGGCGAGTCGCCCTGAGGCATCTCCGGTGGCGGCGGCAGGTCCGGAATCGGCTTTTCCTCAGGCGCCTTGGTGTCTTCTTCGTCGTCCGCCGGCGGATTGGGGTCGGGGCGTATCACGACGGTCACGCGACCTTGCTCGCCGAACACTCGCCGAGCCACGGCCATGACCTGCTCGGCGCTCAGGGCCCGGGTCCGCTCCAGATCGGTGTTCACCCGCTCCGGGTCACCCAGGATCACCGCCGCATAGCCGAGCAGATCCGCCCGCCCCTGCACCGTCTCGCCCCGCTGTACGTACTCCGCCAGTGTCTGATTGCGGGCTTTTTCCAGCTCGGCCGGTTCAATACCCTGCTCAAGCAGACGCCGGATCTCTTCCAGCAGAGCCTGTTCGCCCTCCTCGATCGAGACCTCCGGCTTCAGTATCGCCGATAGAGCAAACAAGCCCGCCTGCTCTAGCGTGTACGCCGATCCAAACACGCTCACGGCGATCTGCCTCTCCTGGACGAGCTGCCGGAACAGGCGGCTGCTCTGACCGGAGGAGAGGATTTTCGACAGAACCTCAAGGGCCAAGCTGTCCGGGTCGCGGGCGCCCGGCGTATGATAAGCAATGACGACGCGCGGCGACGGTGCCCGATCCGCGATTTCCACCCGACGCGGTTCGGTGACCGGAGGCTCGACGACGCCGACCCGCACCGGGTCCGGCCGCCTTGAGATGGTTCCGAAGAACCGGGTCGCCTTGGCCATGACGTCGTCATGCTGAACGTCGCCGACCACGACCAGGGTCGCATTGTTAGGTACGTAGAACTTCTCGAAGAACGCCTGGAGCTCCTCCGCCGTCGCGGCGTTGAGATGCGGGATGTTGCCGATCGGCGTCCAGCGGTAGGGATGCACCTTGAAAGCCGCGTCGAACAGCGTCTCATACAATCGGCCATACGGCCGGTTGAGGTAACGCATCCGCCGCTCTTCCTTCACGACGTTTCGCTCGGCCGCGAAGTATTCTTCGTTGATCTTCAGCCGGCCCATGCGCTCGGCCTCCAGCCAGAGGGCAAGATCCAACTGCGACGCCGGCAGGACCTCCCAGTACACCGTCTCGTCGAAGCTGGTGTATCCGTTCACGCGGGCCCCGAAGCGATTTAGATACCGAAAATGGTCCTGCGGGCCGATGCGGTCCGTGCCCCGGAACATCATGTGCTCGAACATGTGGGCGAACCCCTGCCGCTGCGGGTCTTCATCCTTGCTGCCCACGTGAAACCAAACCTGGACGCAAACCAGCGGCGAACGATGGTCCTCGAGCGTCAGGACGCGCAAACCATTATCTAACCGGCCTTCTCGGTAGGCCCAGCGGCCCGGTGATGCTCCCATTGTCAGACTTCCTGCCAAGAGAAGAAACGTTGCCGTCGTACAAGGGATTCGGTTGTTGCTCATGTCGGGACTTTCCGGATCACGGCGTGTTCGCGTTGCGCCCCGCAATAGGGCCCCGTGTCCTAGATATCCAGGTTCTTCACGTGTGCGGCGTTTGCTTCGATGTACTGGCGTCGGAGCTCGACGTTGTCCCCCATCAGGATTGAAAACATGCGGTCGGCCTCACGGGCGTCCAGGGCCAACTGCTCCGGGTCGTCCGGCTCGTCGGAGATCACCACCTTGAGCATGCTTCGCCGCTCCGGGTCCATCGTCGTTTCCCAGAGTTCCTCACCGTTCATTTCGCCAAGACCCTTGAACCGTTTCACCTCCACTCCCGTGCTACCCACTTGGCGGATGGCTTCAACAAGGTGTCGCAGCCCGTCTACCTCCCGGACAACCTGGCCGCCGTGCTTGAGCACGAATCTCGCGGGATCCACCGTGCCGTCGACGTGCTCCACCCGCTCGGCGTAGTAATCATCCATGCTCAGGCCGAATGCCCCGAGCTTGCGCATCGCCTCCTCGAGAACCGCACACTCGCTCAGATCGGAGCGAATAATCCGGTGAGCCATGTTGCCGTTGTTCTTCGGCGGAATCATACCCGCGCCGGCCTCCACCACCTCAACCTCGCCGAGCCGCTGTCGCTCCTGTTCACAGAATGCCTGGAACTCCTCGTCGCTGTAACCGAAGTAAGTGGCGGGCTCCGGATCGCCCGGCCTGTAGACCACCGCTCGATAGGCCGGCAAGCGCCCCTGTTCATCGACGTGTCGCGTAAGCAACTCTCGCTGATCGATTCCCCGGCGCTCGAGGATGCGCCGTTGCGCATCGATTCGCTCAAGCAGCGTATAGAGCTCCGCCAGCTCCGGCCCGGCGATCTCCCGCTCCGTGCCGTCGGCGGCCCGCACCACCAGCGTTGTGTCCTCAGTCCCCCATTCCTTAAGCTTTCGGCTGAGCACGGCATCGTTCAGGACGTACTCGCTCTTCTTGCCCTTCTTCAGCAGGAACAACGGCGGTTGGGCGACGTAGACGTATCCACCTTCGATCAGCGGCCGCATGTGGCGAAACAGGAAGGTCAACAGCAGAGTACGAATATGGCTCCCGTCGACGTCGGCATCGCACATCAGGACAACCTTGCCGTATCGCCGTTTGCTGATATCGAACTCGTCTTCCCCGATGCCGCAACCCAGGGCGAGGATCAGCGTCTTGATCTCCTCGTGACTGAGCATCTTGTCAATTCGGGCTTTCTCCACGTTGAGTATTTTGCCTTTCAGCGGTAAAATCGCCTGGAACTCGCTGTCACGGCCGGTCTTGGCGCTGCCTCCGGCACTTTGGCCCTCAACGATGAACAACTCGGCCGTATCAGCGTCCTTCACCCGGCAGTCCCAGAGCTTGCTCGGCAGCCCGCCGCTGGAGAGGGCGCTCTTGCGAGTCAGCTCCCGGGCTTTCCGAGCCGCCTCCCGGGCTTGAGCAGCCTGGATGCCCTTCAGCACAATCCGCCTTGCGTCGGCAGGGTTCTCCTCCAGGAACGTCGAGAGTTGCGAGTTGACCACCTGGGTCACAAAGGTCTCGACCTCCGGATTCATCAGCCGGACCTTCGTCTGGGCCTCAAACTGCGGTTCGGGCACCTTCACCGCCACGATCGCGGTTAACCCTTCCCGAAAGTCCTCTCCGGTCGTTACGAGGTCGCCTTTCACGAGGTTCTCTTTTTTTGCGTAATAGTTCAAAGTTCGCGTCAGCGCCGCACGGAAGCCCGACAGGTGCGTTCCGCCGTCGATGTTGCGGATGTTATTCGCGAAACACGAGACGTTCTCGTTGTAGCCGTCGTTCCACTGCATGGCGATCTCGACGACGAGGCGCTGCTCTTGGTCCTGGGCGCGCATCAGGATGATGTCTTTGTGGATCGGCTCCTTTCCTTCGTTGAGGTGCGCCACAAACTCGCGCAGACCATCAGCAAAATGATACACTTCCGATTTCCCGGTCCGCTCGTCGGTAAGGGTGATCCTCACTCCCTCGTTAAGGTACGCGAGTTCTCGCAGTCGCGATCGAAGTGTTTCATAACGGAAATCGTGGTCAGGAAAGATCTGTGCATCAGGCTTGAACTTCACGACCGTGCCGGTGTCGACCGCATGGCCGATGATCTTGAGGGGCGACGTCGTTACTCCTCGCTCAAACCCCATCTCATAGACGTTCCCACCTTGCCGCACCTGGACGCGAAGCCACTCAGACAGCGCATTGACCACACTGATGCCTACGCCGTGGAGCCCTCCCGAGACCTTGTAGCTTCGCCGGTCGAACTTCCCGCCGGCATGGAGTACGGTCATGCACACCTCGACTGCGGGCTTGCCGTTGATCTTCGGGTCGGGGTGGGTCATCGGGCCGACCGGGATGCCGCGCCCGTTGTCGCGCACCGCGCAACTGCCGTCCGCTCCCAGCGTCACGGCGATCTCTGTGCAGTAGCCGGCCATCGCTTCGTCAATCGCGTTGTCTACTGCCTCATAGATCAGATGGTGCAAGCCCGTGATGCCCGTGTCGCCGATGTACATCGCCGGGCGCTTGCGCACCGCCTCAAGTCCCTCCATCACACGGATGCTTGACTCGTCGTATCTGCTCTCCGTCGGCGTTGCCGATTGCTCAGCCGGCTCCCCCGTTGGAACTCCCTGTGCCTCACTGGCGGCCTCGGTCATGGTTTCCGTCTATCCTATTCTTGCGAGTCGCTCTGACTACTGCGCCCTGCCAAACTGAACCGGACCGCACGAATGCCCGCCTCCGGTAAGCGGCTCTGGACTGCCTCTAACAAGCGCCTCTGCCAGCGCATGCGGAGATCGCAGAGTGTCACCGGATCGGCTGTCTCGATCCGCAGAATTCCCTGATAGAGTCCCAGGCCGGTAACCTGCGCCGCCAAGTCGATTCCACCCTCTTCGTCCAAGATAGCCAGCAACTTCTGCTGAAGTGCCGTCAGGCCGGACCTCTTCTCGACCATTGCCCGGACCAGCTTACCGATCTGGGTTACCGCCCCTCGTCGTGCTGCTTCCCGCTCCTCCCGCTGGCGCGTCCGCTCAGTCTCTACCGGCGGCCGCGCGCGCGCCCCGGTTTCCCCGTGATTGTACTGAACCCATCTCAACTGCTCGTCGTTCACGCTCGCTCCCCTGGCCCATCCCCAGCTACAAGCTGACGGGCATAATCACGTAGAGGAACTCGGCCCCTGCCCTCAAGATGCCCGGCCGATTTCCCTCCTTCAGCTCCATCTGTACTGTCGGCGAGGAGACCACGCGAAGTGCCTCCGCTAGATAGGCAGGATTGAAGCCAATCTGAAGCGGTTGACCCTGATAGTCGGTGCGCATCGACACGGTTGCTTCCCCTTGTTCCGGGGTCCGGCTTGACAGTACCAGCATCCCCGCGTCAAACGCCAAACGAATACCTTTCGACTCATCACTGGCCAAGAGAGCTGCCCGGCGGACCGCGCTGTGAAAGTCTGGCGTTGATAACGTAATCTTCTTGTCGCTGTCCTTCGGAATGACGTCTTCGTACTTTGGAAACTGCCCTTCCACCAGTGGCGAGCTGACCACAAACAATCCCGCTCGGACCACCACCTGATTACTCGAGAAGCGGACCCCAACCGGCGTGTCCTCCGGGACATGCGGCAGCACCCGCTGCAGGACCTGCATCGTCTTGGCAGGCACAATCATACGCTGGTCACCACCGGTGCTCCGCGCCACCGGCCCGTTTGCCTCTGCCAACCGACGACCATCCGTCGCCACGAGCGAGAGCCGTTTCCCCTTTGTCTCCCACAAGACACCGCTGATGGCGTACCGCGTGTTCTCCTTAGCAACCGCGAAGAGCGTTCGCTCAATCAGCGACGTCAACACCGAGCCCTCGACTTCAACATCAGGCGTACCCTCAAGATCAGGCACCGGCGGGAAATCCTTCGGATCCTGCCCGTAGATTTCAAAGTGACTGTCCGCACCGCGAATGCGACACACCAACTCCTCGCTCTCGATGTTCAACGTCTCGTCCGGACATTCGCGTGCAATCTGCATCAGCTTATCGGCCGGTACCAGCGCAGCCCCAGGTACCTTGACTTCAACCTGCCGCACCTCGCCGCGCAAGGCCACTTCCAGATCCGTCGCGCCTACCAGCAGCGAGCCGTCGACAGTCGTCAGTCTGACACACTTCAGCAATTCCCGCGGCGTGCGGCTTGCTGCAACCGGGGCAGCCATGTTTAACACTTCGACCAACGCGTTGCGGTTGACGGTCACTTGCATGGTCAACTCGCTCCTTCCGTACTAGGTTGATGGAGTCACAACTAACTGCTGACTAATAACTATTGTCTATCTAATCAGATCATCTTCGTGTGTCCTGTGAATTGCGCGTCCATCGCGAACGCCGGTCCGCGATGTGGAGCCTCCACAAGGGCTTACCGCTCCGGCCTGGGGTCTGCTGGTCGTGGATAAGCTGTCAGCGCAGCCTGTCCAAGTGCCAGGCCATGCCGGGGGCCTTGGCTCCCCAGACGCCGGGCAGGAGCAAGCCGTCGATAGGATACTGGAAACGGCACAGTTTATCCACAGGACTGGCGGCGGGATCACGATCCTGCTGATACCGGCGGTGACTAGAATCATCCGGCCAGGCGGGCTGGGGGCTTGCGTTATCGAGTGATGACGCGCTGGGGTTGTAGCTGGCAAAAAGCTGACTCGCCTACGGTTCGGCGACTCAGGAGGCGTGAATCGTGGTAGGATGGCTCGGTAGGGCATGGCCGCGCCGGCGCAGGTTAGGCTTTTTGCTTGCTTAGCAGGGCCGTTATCTGGCGGATGTTTGCTTCCAGCTCCTGATCAACGCTGCGCTGCTCGCTTATTGTCCGAATTGCGTGCAGGACGGTAGTATGGTCGCGCCCGCCAAAATGGCCGCCAATTTCTTCCAGGCTCAGAGGAGTCAGTTCGCGAGCCAAGTACATGCATATCTGTCGTGGAAAGGCTAGCGAACGATGGCGGCGCTTGCCCTGCAGGTCGCTGAGGCGGACGTTGTACCGTTCCGTTACCATCTGGAGGATGTCAGAGATCGTAATTCGTCGATTGCCGGCAGCCGGGCTCTGTGCCAGGGCCTCACGGGCTACTCCTAGGTCTACCGTCCCGCCATACTGCTGAGCCACGGCCAAGACGCGCGTCAGGGCCCCCTCTAGTTCACGAATACTTGAATCAACCGAGGCGGCAATGAAGTGAACAACATCTTCGGGGACATCGGCACAGCGAAGCTTCGCTTTGTGAGAGACGATAGCCATTCGAGTCTCCAGGCAGGGAGCCTCAAGTCGGGTTACCAGACCGGAGTTGAAGCGGCTCACGAGTCGATCTTCCAGGCTCGGAATGTCCCGCGGTGATTCGTCGGCGGATAAGATGATCTGCTTCTGCAACTGAAAGAGGGTGTTAAATGTGTGGAAGAACTCCTCTCGGCTTCGCTCTCGGGCAGCAAGGAATTGGACGTCGTCGATCACGAGAGCGTCAACGTGGCGGTAGCGATACCGGAACTGGTGCAGGGCACCCCGCTCGATCGCCTCGACGAAGTGGTTGGTAAATGTCTCGCAGGACAGGTAGAGAATCTTACTCTCCGGCTGCTGCGACCGGATGTGGTGGCAGACGGCCTGCAGCAGGTGGGTCTTGCCCAAGCCGACAGCGCCATGAAGAAACAGGGGGTTGTAAACACTGCCCGGGTTCTCCGCCACGGCAACACAGGCGGCGTGGGCCAAGCGGTTGCAGGGGCCGGTTACGAAGTTGTCGAACGTGTAGTTGCCGTTGAGGACAATGCTCTCGGTCTCGCGTTCGAAAGCCAGTGGCTCGATCCTCGGAGCCGGTGTCGGGGGTGACACGAAGTGTACCGTTACCAAGCGGCCGGTGATTGATTGGGCGGCGGAGTTGAAGGCCTGCTGACAGTCATGCGTGAGATAGTGGTGCTGCTCTGGCGTTGTGGTGTTCACCCGGATCACGCCGTGCCGCATGTCGAGCGGTTGCAGAGCGGCAAACCACGGGCGGGCCAACTCCGGGTTGGAGGCCTTCACAGAGGCAAGAATATCGTTCCAGGCACGTTCGCTGATGCTGGTCATCGGCGGTGAGATACTTGCGATGGTGTCGCCGGATCGGCTGCTGCGCCGCGCGCGACCCAGGATACGTTAGTTGTTACGTCACAAATACTTACGGGACGCAATCACATCGCCCAACGAGGCAGAGATTATACCGAGCCAAAGCCAAAAAACCAGCCACAAAATGTAGGGTCCACAGCCAGTCAGAGCGCCATATGCAGCCACTCGCGAGGCCCGGACCGAACCGTTATGATTCTCACCATCATGGCCAAGCAGAAAAGCGAGACCGATGAGACACAAAAGAACAAGAAGTCGCAAGCCGCGTTTACGGCGGCCCTCAGGGTTCTTGCCGGCGGGGTGAACTCACCAGTCAGAGCCTTTGGGGCGATCGGCGGTGTCCCCCGGTTCATTGCCAAGGCGAAGGGAGCGACACTGACGGATCTCGATGGCAACGACTACATAGATTACGTTTGCTCCTGGGGGCCCCTGATCCTCGGGCACACGGACGAGCGCGTCGCTGCCGCCGCCAGCAAGGCTTTGGACAAGGGCTGGTCATACGGCGCCCCCACGGAAGCCGAGACGCGCTTGGCTGAGCGAATCGTTGAGGATTTTCCGTCCATCGAACGGATACGTTTCGTCAATTCCGGTACCGAAGCCGTGATGAGTGCGGTGCGGTTGGCGCGAGGCTTCACGGGCCGCGACCTTGTGGTCAAATGCGAAGGCTGCTACCACGGGCATGTGGACTACCTCTTGGTCAAGGCGGGTTCGGGATTGGCGACATTTGGCACCCCATCCTCGGCGGGGGTGCCGACGGCAATGACGGCGAACACGCTTGTGGTGCCATACAACGACCTTGGGGCTGCCCGTGAGGTGTTTGAGCGACACGGGTCGCGTATCGCCGCTTTTCTGGTCGAGCCGGTGGCGGGAAACATGGGTTGCGTGCCGCCAGTGGACGGATACTTGGCGGGCCTTCGGCAACTGTGCGACGAGGCGGGAGCCCTCCTGATTTTCGATGAGATCGTCACCGGCTACCGCGTGTCCGTAGGCGGAGCCCAGGAGGCTTTCGGGGTTCGGCCGGATCTGACCTGCCTCGGCAAGATCATCGGCGGCGGGATGCCCGTAGGAGCGTATGGTGGCCGTGCGGACGTCATGGAGAAGCTGAGCCCTGTGGGGCCGGTGTACCAAGCCGGTACGCTTTCGGGGAACCCATTGGCCATGGCCGCAGGACTAGCCACCCTCGAGGCGCTTCACGAGCCCGGAACATATGAAAGGCTGGATACCTTGGCCACTCGCTTGGAGGACGGTTTGAAAGCTGCTGCGGCCACGGCCGGCGTTCCGGCTTTCGTCACACGCGTGGCCAGCATGTGTACGTTGTTCTTCCAGGTCGGACCGGTCACAGACTATGCCAGCGCCGCCCGTAGTGATACGCGGGCCTATGCCCAGTTTGTGCATGCCATGCTGGAACGCGGCGTTTACCTGCCGCCCTCGCAGTTCGAGACGTTCTTTGTCTCTGCGGCCCATACAGAGGAGCAGATTGACCAGACGCTGGCTGCGGCCGCCGAGGCATTTCAGGTGCTCAAACCAGAGTGACGCCTTTCCGCCCGCGCGGATGCCCGCCTTGGCCTGTGACCCGAGGCTCAACTGCTCTCGCGAGATCCCCGTCAAGCCGGAACCGCAGCTTGGTCGCGCTTCTCGCGGAAGCCGATCAGGAACGCGACGCAGCAGACCGCGCACAGGATCGCCGGCACCAGGAAGATCTTGCTCCACTGGTTGTCGCAGGCGGTCGAGATCGGCCCGGCCAGCAGCGAACCGATGAGCATGCCACACCCGATCGTCACCGAGGCCAGAAAGCCTTGGGCGCTGGATTTGATATCCTTGGGAGCGATCGCATCAGCGAACATGAAGATCGTCGTGAAGAAGAACGCGTAACCCACGCCGTGTAGGCCGACTGCTCCCACCACCAGAGAGGTTGGTTGGCCGACCGCAAAGACCAGATCTCGCAGACACCACGCGGCGATACCGATCGCCATGGTTGCGCGGAAGCCCCACTTCAGCAGAGCCAGCGGCAAGAGCACCATCATCACCATCTCGCACACCTGCCCTGCCGTCAGTACGGTACTCACCCAGCCCTCGGGAATCCCGACCCCCGATTTCAGAAAACTCTGTGCCCAGATGAAATAGAGTTGGAGTTCGATGGCCACGAAGAACGAGACCACAGCCATGACCGCAAACGCGGGGTTCCTCAGCATCTTCACGGCGTCGAGGAAAGCCAGCGGGTTGCCCGCCTGCTTGGAGGGAGGCGTGTGGGGAAGGAAAAGAGCGTACCCCGCGTAGGCGATAGACAGGATTGCAGCGCCGTAAAGGCAATCGCCCATCGCGGGCGTCCGGAAGGCATGGCCGAGCTTGGCCATCCAAACGGTGAAGATCCAGCCGATGACGATCCAGCCGATCGAGCCGGCGACGCGGATTTTGCTGAATTGCTGGTTCGGCCAGTGCTGGAAGGTGATAG
This sequence comes from Phycisphaerae bacterium, assembly GCA_035384605.1. Lineage (NCBI taxonomy): Bacteria > Pseudomonadati > Planctomycetota > Phycisphaerae > Phycisphaerae bacterium. Next base: position 105,687 of record DAOOIV010000005.1, on the reverse strand, counting down.
AGTTGGTCAAGGCGATAGTTGGGGCATATAGAAGATTATATACCAGCATGCCGATGAAGACTCCGGCGAAGGTCGTGAGCTGACTGACGACCAGCAGGACAACTCCACCCAGTAGCTGGCTGAAGGCTAGAAACCGCTCCGCCGAGAAATAGCGATCCGCGATCTGGCCGCCAATAAACGGGGCGATGATGGAGGCGATTGGCATGGTCATATAGATCAGGCCAATGCGTCCGAAGTCCGCCGCTCCCTCAGGGGTCTGGAAGCCGGGCAAAGCCCCCAGGTGCAACCCGAGAATCGGGGCCCAGATTCCCCAGATCGCGTACTGGAGGAACATCATCGCGGAAAGGCGGACGCCCATACCCAGACCCGGTGGGGTCTTGGTCGAAACCGCTGCGTAATCAACGGGCTTGGTCTGGCTCATGCGTGAGCCTCCTGAAGAATGAACCACAAGGATGCCGGCTCGCCGACGACGAATTCGACAAGCAGCAAGAGTCTAAGCCGGGGTCTCGATCCGTGCAATCTTACCCGGCGCGGGCCGGCTGATGACCGCAGGAGAAGTTGCCAACCTTACTTGGCCTTCACGTTGGTGCTTTCACCGGTCTCTTGCGCCGGGGTTGTCTTTAGCCAGAGAGCATACACCCGCTCGATTTCGTCGGGCTGTACCTTGCCGTCCCACACGGCCACGCCGTAGGTGAGGCGGAAAGGCCCGGCACCGGCTTGTTGATCGGCCGGCTGCGAGGCCGCGCGGCCCAGGGCCAGTTTCTCGTGCTGCAGGCCGAGCGTCGCGCAGAGATACGAGAACGGCTCGAGCATCGTGAACCAGTTAGCCGGGTGGCGTGCGTTGGTTGGATGGTCGAACATCGCCACGGTGACGGGTTTGCCGTCGGCCTCGGCGGTGTAGGCACACCAGCGTGACCGCTTGTCGTTGGTCCCGTCGACGCCATTGGCACCGTCGGCGTTGAAGAACTGGCCGGTTCCGTCCATCGAGGTGATGAACCGCATGCCCAGGCCGTAGTATCGCTCGCCACCTAAGGTCACGGCCGGCTGGCCGGCCCCGGCCGTTCGCCCGTCAGGGTTCAGTTCGCGGAACTCGGCGGTCCATGACACCACCGAGGCCTTGCCCGCCGGATCGGCCAGCACGCGGACCGCCCGCGTCTCGTGCAGCAGTCCCTTGCCGCCCGCTCGCCAGGCCACTTCCTCTTTGAATGACGCGCAGGGTAACCCGCCGGCATGCCCCGCGAACACGTCGCGAATTGCCAGATGCTCCTGTTTCCCGAAACCGTCCTTTTCCTCCCAGAAGTTCACCCCCTCGACTGCCACGGCAAACATCAGGCTGTGATGGTGGAGGTGGTCGAAGGGTGCGTCGCGAAGGATGTTGATGCCCGATGGCGTGCGAAGCTCCTGCAGGTAGGGCTTGAACGGCACCTCCGCGTACCGGTAGCGCCCGACCGGGCGGCCGCCGAGGTGAAGCGTAACGGCCGTGCTATCTATCGTGACCTGGGGCAAGTCGGCCGCCATGGCGGCCCCCGCGAGGATGCAAGGCAGACATAGCATCGCTGCCCCGAGACCCGCCATCCGGCGGTTGCATGCAGCTCGAAAAATCGGTCTATACATGTTGAACCTCCTCAAACAGTATGGGACTCTGGAGTGCATATGGTACCCGCCAATAGGGCTGACGGGCACGGGCCAGGGCCGGTCGGCGGCTCGTCCCGATTGGTTCTGCGGGAGACATGTCCCCGTCCAGGACCGGTTCTCACGACCCTGCCGGGTTGCCGCGGGCACCTGGGGTCGTTAAAGTGATGGTGGGTTTGGACGCCCGGGTCGGTCGGCGGGGGCAGATCCCCGAGCTGCCGGGCGGCTTCCTGCCGAGGACAGCTGGAAACCTGCAACTGGAAAGGCGGTCTGACAACGTGTTTGCCCGCAAGTGTTTAGTCCCTTCCGTCGCAACTGGTGCGCATTTTGCGCGCATGTTTCTGGATCGCAGAGCACTTGGGTTGCGGCCCGCAAAAAGGCGGTCCGCCTTGGGTCTACTGGTGCCTTTGTTGGGCATGGGAATCGGCGCCGGTCTGCCCCTCCTGAGCAGCGGCTGCGCGGGTCGTTACGACGTGAATGAGGTTCTGCGGTACCTTGTGGAGCGACGCGGTCTCGATACCGGGGAAAACACGGTTACCGTCCGCCTCTCCAACCAGACTGCCGGCTATGACGAGCGGGTGACCCTGCGCATCGATGGGCTTACGTCGGTCTTCGAGTGCCCGGCCGACGAGATGGTCTGCGACTACATTCTCGTGGAGATCCCCGACCTGATCGAGGTGATCGAGGAGCAGCGATACGATGAAGATGGGGGCTTCGCCGGCGGACGGATTCTGGAAGGTCAACCGGGTTTCACCCTCGACAAAACTCAATACCGTCCCGGCTCCATCATCGTGCTGCAAATGGGAGTTGAGTCCGCCAGGGTTCGTGTTTTGTAGAACCGGCGGTGAGAGTCAGCGGCTTCCACGAGGGCCTGCCCTCGGGGGTGCCGCTTTTTTTCGGCTTTCAAGGATGATGGCCTCATCCTCGGCGGGCTCGGACTTGCCTTTCCTGTTTCCGGTCTCGACAATGCCCTGGCATGTGCGGCATCGCCGGGATCATCGACTTTGCCGGCCGGCTCATGGATCCGGATTTGCTTCGGAATCTCTGCGGTTGCCTCGCGCACCGCGGGCCCGATGACACCGGCATCTGGGCGGCCCAGACACCCGGCTTTTCAGTGGGGTTGGCCCACACCCGGCTGGCGGTGATCGATCCGACGCCCGATGGTCATCAGCCGATGACCGATCCCAGTCATCGCCGCGCGATCGTTTACAACGGCGAACTCTATAACTACCGCGAGCTTCGCGAGCAGCTTCCCGGGCCTTTTGAAACCGCTTGTGATACCGAGGTGGCGCTCGCCGCGTGCATGCATTGGGGCCCGGAGGCCCTGCGGCGTTTTGATGCTATGTGGGCAATGGCGTATGTCGACCTCGAGCGGCGGTCAGGTCATCTGTCGCGCGACCCGATGGGGATCAAGCCGCTCTACTGGACGTTCCACAACCACCGACTGGTCTTCGCCAGTGAATTGTCCACGCTTTGCCGCATACCGGAGGTGCGGCGGGAGATCGATCCGCAGGCCGTTGCGCTGTACCTCACGCTGGGCTGGATTCCGCATCCCCGCACGATCTTCGCCGGGGTGCAAAAGCTGTCGCCGGGGCATTGCTTGTTCTTCGATGCACGCGGGCCGATGAACCCGGAACCGTTCTTCCGCCTGAATCCTCTGCCCGCCCCACCCCCAGCCTATGCCGACGCGGTTTGTGAACTCCGGCGGCGTGTCGAAGAAGCCGTCCTCGCTCAGCGCATCGCCGATGTCCCGCTCGGCGCGTTCCTCTCGGGCGGCCTCGATTCCTCCATCGTGACCGCCTGTCTGGCCCGCGCCGGCCCGACGCCGGTCGAGACTTTCAGCATCGGCTATGCCGATCATCCACGATACGACGAGACCGAGTATGCGGAACTGGTCGCCCGTCACTTGGGCACGCGGCATCACACATTTCGCCTCGCCTTCAAGGACGTTCTCGACGCCGTCGAGCCCGTGCTGAACCATCTCGGTGAGCCCTTCGCCGACAGCTCGCTGCTGCCCGCTGCTCTGGTCAGCCGTTATACGCGGCGACACGTCACCGTGGCCCTCAGCGGCGATGGCGGCGATGAGCTATTCGCCGGGTACTGGCGCTATGCCGGCCATCACTACCTGGCCCGCTACCGCCGCCTGCCGCGCGTGCTTCGCAGGGGTGTCATCGAGCCGATGCTCAAGCTGGCGCCGCAGGCCCGCTCCAACCGCCTATTGGATCGCCTGCGGCAGGCGCGCAAGCTGCTCCGCGGCGATTTGGCCGATCCTCTTGGCACCCATCTGGCTTGGGCTCGGATCATCGATCAGCGGCAGGCGACCGAATTGCTGGGACCCGAGCGCGCTGCCGGCGCCGGCGAGTACCTCGTCAACCTCTATCGTGACGCTCCCGCGCGGCTGCGAGCGGACGCGGCTGAGCTGACTCCGCTGGACCGTATTCTCCTGGCCGACCTGGCCATCGGTCTCCCGGCCGACATGCTTCACAAGGTCGATACCGCCAGCATGCTGCACAGCTTGGAGGTTCGCGTGCCGCTGCTGTCCGTTGACGTCGTCAACTTCGCGGCATCGCTGCCGATCGAGTACAAGCTCCAGGGCTCGATCGGCAAGCGCATCCTCCGCGACGCATTCCGCGACGTACTGCCGGAGCCGATTCTGAATCGCAAGAAGATGGGATTCGAGGTACCCGTCGGCGAGTTCCTGCGCAACGAGCTTGCCCCAATGTACAAGGATCTGGTCACGAAAAAGGCCTTGCAGGATTTCGGCGTCCGCCACGAAGCCGCTCAGCGGCTATACGAAGCCCACTGCCGCCGCCGCGCCGACCACACCGAGATCCTCTGGGCACTCCTGGTGCTCTGTCACTGGAAGAGTCGGAAAAACCAAGACGGGCGATAAACAACCATCAGCGATCCAGAAGCATCGCACTTCACGGATGCCATCACTGCCGCGGGTTGGTCCTTGTGGTCGCTGGTCGCCGCGGCGAACCCTGAATCACACGCTTTCCCGCGTGCGTCTCAACCTGCCGGTAATGCTCCACCAGCTTGTCCCAGTCACCTTCGCAGTCCGCCTCCGTCTTGCGACGGGCTTCTCGGATATCTTCAACGATCGGGTCTCTAATCATCTCGAAACTCCAGCAACTCCTCCGGTGTGCAAATACCGGGGGATGCAATTCCCCAGAACGACCAAGAAAGAGGGCACCCGCTTTCGGTGAAGTCGGATGCCCTCGGGGTTTCACGATCCGACCGGCTTGCCGGTCAGGGACCGCAGTTGATCCAGCAGGTTGGTGTTGCCGAACACGAACGTGGGCTTCGAGTCGGCGAGGATCTCCTGAAGCAGCTCCAACTCCTTCAGCCGCGCCAGGATCGGGTTCTCGGCCAGCAACCGGGCGGTGTTCGCCTGGTTCCGAGCCGCGGCCGTCTCCTCACGCCGCTTGATCAGGTTGGCTTGAGCCCGCTTTTCTGCGGCCAGAACCTCGTTGAGCAACTGCTTCATGTCGCCGGGCAGGATGATGTCCCGGATACCGACGTTGCGGACGGCCAGACCCATCTCGGCCGCCCGCTTGCTCAACGCCTCGATGATTTCCTGGCCAACCGCCTGCTTGTCGGTCAGCAGGGCATCGAGCGTCCGAGCGCCCACCGCCGCCCGCAGGGCCAGTTGAGCCTCCCGGTAGAAGGCCTGAGCATAGTCGTCAACCGTGCTCACCGCCTTGACCGGGTCAACCACCTGGTAACCCACGCTCAGGTTCAGCCGCAGCGTCACCTTGTCCTGGGTCATGATCTCCTGACCCGCGATGTCGGCGACCAGCTCCTTGAGACTCACCTTCCTGCATGCGAAGCTCGTGCTCTTCCAGTACAGGTACGTTCCGGCACGCAGCCGGTCGATCAGCGTCCCGTTCTGGAAAACCAAAGCCTCTTCCTCCGGACCCACCTGGATCACGTTGACCCACAGGGCGATGTCCGGCCGGCCGGCCAAGGCCTCCAACTCGGGCTTGTGCAGCCGAACCTGGGCGATGTCGAAGATCTCGATCCGCAGCCGGTACGGTTCCTTCCAGAAGGCGTACCGCCCCGGCCCCAAAACGTAGGTCAGGCGCTCATCCAGCCAGACCAGCGCCCGCTGCGCGTCCGTCAGGTTGATCACCTCAACCGCTGCTCGCAGTCGCTCATCCGCCAGCAGGATCTCCAGTAGCGGGTGCGCCAGCCGCGTTTCCAGGATGCCGGCCACTTCGATCCGCGTCCGGCGCAGCGGCGAGTACCAGTAGACGCCCGGATTGAGCAGCCCGCGGAAGTCGCCGTCCTTGAACAGCAGACCCCGCTGGTACTTGGTGACTCGCACTCGCTTCAACATGATCGCATACCTCCCTTCACAATGCGCTCGGCTGCCACTGGCGGCCTTCATCCTGAGCTGCCGTCGAGGGGCTTGCCCGCCAGTGCATGGGCGGCACGGACACACGAGCCGCCCGTGGCACCCAACCGGCATAGGTTCCTAATCTCTCATCCTCACGACCGCGGCCATTGTCCGAGCCGGAGGTGGATTCGCGGTTTCGTCCCGTGGCTACGGCGGAACCCGGCTTGAGTCGGGCCTCCCGTCGCCTCGATGCGGTGTCTCGCTGCACACACAAGCTCGATGCCGCCTTCGACGACGATTGGCCCGGCGGTATCCGCCGGATTGCAGGGCTTTCGACACGGTGTCGACAGTGGGCGTTGGCTTTGGGATAACCCGCCGCGCAACCGCCGCGACCATCGACCGACGTCACCTCGAATCTCACCTCCAGACTCGACCTTCTGGTGGTCCAAGCAGGAATCGAACCTGCTACCTACGGGTTAAAGGCCCGTTGCTCTACCAAATGAGCTATTGGCAGCTTGCACCGCAGGTACCGCGGTCGACGCCGTTCACGGAACACACGCCTGCAACGCCTTCCTCGGTGGCCGCGTGCGCCGCCGGCCGACACCTCCAGCGCAACCATCGTTGACTCTGCCACGCGGGCGCACCCTTTCCCCGGCACGAAGCCCTCTCGTTCGTGCTGATACGGGGACCGGAGTTCGCCGGGCGCGCACCATCGCCGTGCCGCCCGAGGCGGATGTTGTCATCTCCTCTTCAGACTGTTCCCTTCAGGAATCTCGGCCTCATCGGCCGTCATCGAGCCAAGCGCCCACGGGACAGGAAAACAAAAACCCCGAGGCCGCAAAGCTTCGGGGTGAATCTGCACGATCGACCTGATCGAACAAACCTACCCGGAGCCCTCCTTTGAGGAACGGCCCTCTTTCACATTCATTGATATCGCGCAATACATCATCGCATTCTCCTGTGCGGACATATATATACACGCGCTTTTTCAAAATGCAAGCGAAAACTGCGGAAATGTGCAAGTTTTCTTGAGATCGCCCCAAGGACAGGCGGATCTCGTCCGTCAGTCCGCGCAGTCGGCGTCCGCTGCCGCGTCGCGCCCGCTGATGCAGCGGAGGAACAGGGCGGCATCATCCCGGTCCACGTCGCCATCCGCGTCGAGCCTGGCGGCGGCACACGCCGGGTCCTCCTGCGGAATCGTCACACCGCTCAGACATCGCTGGAACATACCGTAGTCTTCCTGATCCACGTCGCCGTCGCCATCAAAGTCACCCGGGATCTGAGCGGGGACAATCGACAGTTGAACCTGGCGGGAAACGGCGATGCCGTTGGAGGTGCTGACCACGCACCGGTAGCCGGCCGCATCGGCGTTGTCCACGTTCGAGATCGTCAGTGTTGTCGTGGTGCAGCCCGAATAGTGCCCGCCGTCGCCGAGGTCCGAGCCGTTCTTCTGCCATCGGTAGCTGAGTGTGCCCACGCCCGAGGCCGCCACGGTAAAAGAGACGGTCGAACCGGCCGTCGCGACTTGCCCTATCGGCTGCTGCGTGATGACCGGCAGACACGCGTCGGGCGCGAAGGCACAGAGCTTGGGGTGAACCTCCTGGGCGTAGCGTTGCTCAATGCTGTCTCGCAGCAGCGGGTTGGAGGTGACCACGATCATCCGCGTCACGTCCACCGTGCCGAGATTCACCTGCAACTGGTTGCCTGCGACCTGCGTTGTGGTATCCCGGATGCCGCTTGCCACGATCTCGAACGCCTCAGGAGACTGCAGCCACGCCGGCAGGCTCACTGTCAGACTCGCGCCGGCCACCGGGGTGTAGTGGCAGCCCTGTTCGTCGTTGTAGTACTGGTCGTTGACCACAAACAGCAGAAGGGCGTCGGTGCCGGCGACCAGCGACCTGACCCACAGTCCCGAACTGGTTTGCAGGCTCAGCTCGGCCGGGCAGCCCAGGACCAGCAGTGGCGCCGCGGTTCGGATTTCGGCGCCGAGAAGCCCGATTTCCCGCCAAAGTGCCAGCGCGGCCGGGGTGCCGGCCCCGAGGCCGTTCGACGGTTTGCCCGGGAGGTACCACCAGTAGGACAGCCCCGTGGCACCGGCAGCGAGGGCATAGTAGACCTCAATGCGCTTGCACGCGGGCGGCGCAAACGGGAAGCGTTGGCCTGTCGTGGTGTCCACGTACTCGCACGAGTACAGCACGACATGCAGCGGATTGGGCTCGCAGCTTGACCGGGCAACGCGCGAGACCGCATAGATGTAGGCGGCCTTGCTGTAAAGCGGGATTCTTGTTGGGTAGAACCACAGCGCTTCGCGCAGGCGGTTCTGGTAATACGGATCGGTCATCAGCACATCCGGTACCTGCCCGTAGTTGTACCAGTTGAAAGGGGTGTAGGTGCTGTCGATGTTGAGCGTGGTCGGCGCCGTTGGGTCGGCGGCCCGGAGTTCCTCGCCGCGCTCGACGGCCATATCGGCGAGGGAACCGACCATTCTGTCCCCAGGCAGGCCGGTGACCCGCGAATCGGCGGCGTCGGGCTCATCCCGTATGAACCACAACTGCGGATTCTGACAAGACCATTTGCCGATCTCATCAATGACAAATCCATAGCCGTGGTCGGCGGCGTATTGCCTGCCCTCGGCCGTTTTCAGATAGCTCTTCAGGGCCTCCGACCCGCCTTGTACCACGAGCGAGTTGACGCAGTGATTGGTCGCGTCGTCAATCCACGCACGAGCGGCGGCGTAGTCGCCATCGGGAGCGTCTTTGGCGCCCCAGGTCCCGTAAATGAAAGGATTGGCCCACGTGCGAACACCGGCGGAGGCAACGCGGCCGTCGGCGTAGATGCCCTGGTACACATGGAACGAGGCGGGCGAAAGCGGTTGGGCCGATCGCAGGACGGATGCGGCAGTCTCGACACTCGGATCATTGACCGTAGTCGTGCTCGCGGTGACGTCGCTGCCATCGAACAGAATGGTTGTGGGAGCAGTACCGTTACTGCGCCGCCAGTACAGATACACCTTGGTCAAGTCTGACGAGAAGCTCACCCCGGCCGCGTGGGGTTGGTCGGCATCGACCGGTACGGTTGCGACGGTCGAACCGCCGGTGTGGATGACCGCAATACCGACCGTCGGAGTGGTGGGTACCTGCCGCAGTCGCACCACGATCTGCGCCGTGCCTCCGGCCGGGATCGTCTTCGGATCGGCTTTGTACCAGACCGGTTCGCCCGCGCTGATCAGGGTGTTGAACTGCTGCTGGGTAATGGCCCCGTGGGCCAGCGCGAAATAGATGCTGACCGGGTGACGCTTGACCACCTGCTCCTCCTCGTACAAGGCCAGTTCGAGGCTGATGCCGGCCAGCGTGACGTCTTGGACCGTCACCGAGGAAGGGCCGCTGTTCAGCAGGAACACGTGGACGGACGCGCCCATCGGCGCGCTGGGACCGCACGGCTCGGGCAACTGGTCGGGATGCCAGAAGCATTCGTATTCGGGTAATGCCCGGTCCGGCTTGTACTGGACGCCGATCAGAGTGATTGCCGCGTTTGCCGCCGAGCCGGCAACGGCGATGGTTAGCATAAACAGCGGAACGCGCCAAGTGCGGCAATCACCGTTGGGCATCACCTTCCTCCTCTCTGCCGGGCCGGTCGCGGTCCTGAACCATCTTAGCAAATGCAACGCGTCCCGGCCACGACATGCGTGCCGCTGCGGCATTGGAAGGAGAGAAGGTGTTCTCGATCGTTGTTCTGCCCCTTTGTGTGGGCCGACGTTCTTCGAGAGATTTCTTCTCAGCCCGAACCAAGGGTTCCGCGGAGCACCGTTTCTTCTTCGGAGGCCATCGGGATTCCCAGCACGTCATGAGCCCAGCGGGCGGGCACGCGCATACGCAGTTCGTTGACCGCCCGGTCGAGGACTTCGCTGAGTTCACGCCGATCGCGGGGCAATTCCAGTTGCCGCCGGAAGTAGGGCACCGGAACCCGATCGCCGAATCGCAGCCGTGCGACCGGCCCGAGAACGTCGCGACGGATTGTGCGGCCTTCAGAGGCGATGTCATCCTGCCGCAGATCGAGCCGCACTTCGTTGTGAACGCTCGGTCCGCCCGAGGATCGCTCCAGCCCCGCACCGGTGGTCTCGACCGTCAGCGTGCCGCCCAGCCACGCTTTGCTCAGCTCGCGGTTGAAGAACTCGCAGATGTGCTCGTAGGGCGGCGGGGACTTGCCTTGGCCCGCCTCCAGCAGTTGCAGCTCCACCGCCTTGCTGAAGATGCCGGCCGCGTCGGCGCGCAGCGATTCGAGCATTTTCAGCAGCTCGCGCTTCTCTTCCGGCGTCGCCGACGGCTCATATCGCGCGACCCGCACCGGCATCCCGAACAGCTCCGCATAGACCAGCCAGTCCTTCATCGCCAGGTGTTTGCCCAGGTAGGCGAGGGCGCTGGCTCGCAGCAGGCCGCCGCGCATCGGGTGTCCACTGGCGGCGTGCGGCACGTGAACGATGAACTTGTTCGGCGGCAGTTCGATTCCCTCGTACGGTGCCTCCTCGGTGAGCACGCGAAGCTTCCCGGCTTCGTCGAAGGTCAGCCGCTCAAAGGCCACCGGCACGATGTCCACCAGGCGCAACTCGCCATCAGCAAAGTCCCAGACGTTCTCGGCCACCGCAATGTTGCGGCCCAGAGCCAGGGACAAGTGTTCGAGCGCGTCGTCGAACCGCTCGATTCCCGACAGCACCTCGCCGCAATAGTCGGCCGCCTCGTCGGCTGCCGCTCGATCCGGGACGTCATGCAGGTCGGCCGCCGAGATCACCTGCCATGACAGCCCGGTCAGCGCCTGCCGCCGTGTGCGGGCCACGGCGTAAAGATGAGCGTCTTTCTCCTCCATCTGCTGGTACAGAGCCATGGCCCGGTCGATAGCTCCGTCGTCGGCTTCGCGGAGAATCTGCACCAAGCGCGCCGGCGTCAGCCCGTCGGCCGGGTAATCGCGCCAACGGTCCGCCGCCATGGGTTGTACCATTTGCCCCACGGACGGCCGCATCGCCTTGGTCGCTCGTCCGAACGCGTGTGCAATCAAGCGCTTCAATCCCATCTGTTGGTCCTCCATTTGCGATTACGTGATCGATGGTCTTCGATTCCAACTGCCAATCCGCAATCTCTGATTTCACATTTGAAACCTCAGATCTCCAATCCGGGACCTCCGATCGCCGATCTGGAATCTCAAATCTCAAATGTGAGATCTCATTCCCGGTCCTCGTGCCGTTTTGCTCTCTGTCGTCCGCCGTCTGCAAGGAGCAAGCTGTTGCCGGACTACCAGGTGCCCTCTCTACCGAATCGCAGACCCGGTCCGTGCAGGTACTCGATCGGGCCGGCCGGCTGTCCGGCCGCGCGAATGGCCAGGCATGCTGCCCAGAAGCGGTCGGCATGACCGCCGCCGGAGCGGGCGGCGTCGTATCGCGCCGGCCCGGCCGTCGTCACGCTCCGTCGAACCGAGTGCCAGTCGTTGCGAATCGCCTCGTCGGCCGGAATCCGGATCTTCTGTTCTTCGACCCGCAACCGCAGGCGGTTGGCTAGTTCATCCTTGACCGCGGCGGTGAAGGTGACGGGCTCAACTCGCGATCCACCGAACTCGTCCACTGCCGCCTCCGCCAGTGCCATGCCGATGCCGCCCGCGTCGATGCAGCAACGGGTCACCTGTCGCAGCGACAGCAGTCTCCGCAATGCCTGATACTGCTCGCGGAATGGTTCGCCCATCGACTCCCGCACACCCCGCGTGACCAGGATGTCACCTTCCGCCTCCAGCACCCATATCACCGTCAGGTCCCTGCATCGGCCGATGTCCACGCCGACGTAGAGCGGTCTCTTGCAGCGTTGCAGCCGCGTCTCATCCAGCGCCTTGTCCAACGAGGCATCCTCGACGCCCGCGATCAGCTCATGGCTCAGAAGGACTGATGACTCGTCCAGAAACTCGCAGAGAAACTCCTGCCGAAAGAGCTCGTCGTCCGACATCGAGCAGCGGATCTCCTCCGGATCGACCTCCAGTCCCGCGGCCACGGCGTCGTGCAGGGTCACAACCGACCGAGCGAACCGCTCGTTGGTCCGCAGTTCGGCGAAGAGGTTGTCGCGACCCTTCGGCGTCGAGGCCACGTCCAACTCGCCCCCGCCTCGTAGAATGGTCGGAAAGATCGACGCCCAGATCGCCCGGTCGTCGCGGTGCATGGCAAACTCGTCCAGCAAGACGTCCCCGGTGAAACCTCGGGCGGTCATGGGATTGGCCGGAAGTCCGATAATCCGCACGCCGTTGGACAACTCGATCGTCAGTTGACGGAAACGGGTTCCCTCGAAGAAGCGGTCACCGTGGAAACTGCACGCGATGTTCAGGGCCCGGCAATGCTGCCGCACCTTGAGCATCAACTCGGCGCTTTGCCGCTCGCCGGCCGAGAGGAGAATCTGGTTTCGCCGGCGGGCCAGCCCTCGCAGAAGCCGCTTGAGCGACTTGGTGAAGCTCTTTCCTGTCTGGCGAGACCAGCAGCACCAACTGAACCGCGCCGGTGATTCGATGTCGGCCTGCTGATACCTGAGCAGAGGGATGATGGGCCGACACTCCACCCGGACGGATGCTCTGGCAGTATCCAAAGAGCGGCTGATACCCGAGGTATCGCTCCCGGTGTCCCGATGGTTTACCTCTTGACCCGCGTCGATCTGACCTGCCTTCATGCCCAGCCTTCACCTCCGGCGCGTGTTGTCCACACGTGGCCATAACGCGCTGGGCTGCTCCGGAACCGGCCTTCTGAGCGGAACGGGTTAAGCCGCGCTCGCTCTTGGCAGCCGGGTATGCCCGGCCGTTTTCGAGGTCGCCACTCAGCCCATGGATGCGCATAGGCCGTTTTCAGTAAAGGACTTATTGCATGAGCGAGATGTTCGACTCGCTGCGGCCGGCTCGATTCGTACCCCTCAGGCTGACGGATCCGCTTTGAACCGCTTGACGCGGTAAGGTCAGGGGGGTAGAAGCGCGCCGATTGGCGCGGGCGGGAAGAAGCGACCGCGAGCCGTAGCGATGCTGGAAGGCCCTCACCGAGGTTTCTTACGGCGGTGAACGGCGTGACCTGTCGGCCAGTCTCAGGAGCCCCGCCGGCGGAGGGCGGGAAACCCCTGCCGGTTTTGGCCCGGTCGGATCTTGTTCTCAGCGTATCCCTCTACGATCCGGATGGGAGTATAGGTCCGGATAGCAGTATAGGAGGTTCCCTGGGAGCCGCGCCGCTGGGTGCTTCTCGGGCAGTCCCCCATACCCGATCCTTGAAGTCCTCAGCGGCCCCAGCACCACGCGCGGAGTTGGGGCGAGTAGATCAGGAGGGCGACCACAAGACCGACGGCAGTGCCTCCCAGCAGTGTTCCCTTGATGAGCAAGACTTTCTTGTCCAGCCATGCCGCTGCTCCGGGCCGCACCGCGTAGTCGCGCAACTGCTCCATGCGGTTGGCGATGCTGGAATGTCGCCAGCTCTTGGCGTCGATCGGGATGCCGTTGAGTGCCGCAATGCGGTATAACGCATCGGCAAACAACTCTGCGGCGGACGCACAGATCGCCTGAGCAGATGCCGGGTTGCTGCGATCTGCCGATATCGGGGGTGGTCGGTGAACAAAACAGGGCAAGTGGCAACCCTCTCCGCCAGGGGTCACATTCCTGGCCCCGAACAGGTCTGCCTGAAGCTCAAATTGTCGCGACACCGCCCCAAACCCGAGCAGCCAGATCAGGAGGATCATCACGGTGGCCAGCAGCGGCAGGTAGGCCTCCAGGTCGGCGATCTGGTCGAAGAACGTCGGCCATTTCGAGGCCGCAAACGCGATCAGTTCCATGACGCCGCCGACGATCAACATGCTCAGCACGGCGAACAGCAGGTAGAACTCGATATGGCGGCATTTGACGTGACCGGCCTCGTGACCGAACACCGCCTCGATCTTAGCGTCGTCCATCATCTCCAACAGCCCGTCCGACAGCAGAATGTACCTGACCGGTTTGATCAGGCCCATCACCGCGGCGTTGACCACCATGCCGTCGCTTTCCCAGATCAGAATACGGCGGTATCTCAGCCCCACGCGCCGGCAGAGGCCTTCGAGGCGCCGTCGCAGCTCGCCGTCCGGCAGCACGCGCGTATGCCAGATGTACCGCAGCATCACCGGGGCCACGAGGAACACGAGTCCTGCGATCGCTACCAGCACTACTTGGTCGGCCCACACAATGCCGAACGCGGCCTTTCGGATCGGGGCGGCATAGCACTGCACGAAATCGTTGGCCACCATGATCGGTAACATGGGAACGGCAATGATGAGCACGTTCTGGCGGAACATGAATCTGACGAACGCCCGCAGGCTCCACGGCGGGCGGGTGGGGACCGATGCCCAGAGTCTCAGTTCCATCGCGACCTGCCGGATGGCGCGGTCGGCCGGATAGACGGCCACGTATGAAGCCAGAATCGCGGCGAAAAACGGAGCGATCGCGATGATTTCGTCGAGACCCCAGACGGCGGCGATTCCGTCCCAACTTCGAATGAGCCGAAGCCAGTCGGTCAGGAAGACCAGCGACCCAAAACTGAGCAGGAGAACAGCTCGGATGACCGTGTGGCCGTGGCCCAGGCGTCGCTGGGCTGCCGGCAACCAGGAAGGTTCACGTTCGAGCTTCGCCCTGACGCGACGCGTGGTGATCGCCCCGGCGAGCCCGGCGGCGAGAATGTGGCCCGCGACTGCGGCGAATATCCAAGCGGGGCTGCTTACCAGTACCCATGCCCGAGCCGGTCCCTCGAAGGGGATGCTCAAGACGATCGCGAAAGCCGAAAAGACGATAAACTGCATGACTTACCGAGTCCCGTGCGACATAGCTTGCTTCCCTTTGCCGCAGTGGGCAAGCAGAGGTCATGCATCAAGCGTGCCGCGATTCCTTACGGGCCGACGGCCTCCAGCCGGTCGCCCGGCTTGACATGCCGGCCGTTCACGAAATCCTGCCAGCTCATGACGCGTTTGCCGGCCGGCTTGAGGCCGTGAATCTCCAGCGTTCCCTGCCGCGTCGCGACCGTCAGCAGAGAAGTGATCGTCCCCGGCGGCTCGCTCGCTTGAGCGGGAATGGCCGAAGCCGTGGCTATGATGATTTCCTCCGTTCGTCCGTCGGCATTGCGGTACAGGCACCGGGCCCCCGGCCAGGACCACATCGCCCGACACCGCAGAGCGATTTGCTCGGCCGGCTCATCAAACCGCAGCATGCCGTCCGCCTTGGTGAGCTTGGGTGCCTGCGTGGCCAGCGACTCGTCCTGCGGCTCGCCGGGATGGTGCAGATCCTGTTCCAGCAGCTTCAGCGTTGCCCCCAGGGCGTCGCAGGCTATACCTGCCAGACGGTCGTGCAGCTCCGCGGCCGTCTCCGTGGACCCGATCATGGTCTCGCGTCGGATCAGCACCGGACCGGCATCCAAGCGGTCGACGAGGCGAAAGACGCTCACCCCCGTTTTCGGCTCGCCTTTCAGAATTGCCCAGTTGATCGGCGCCGCCCCGCGGTACTTCGGCAACAGCGAACTGTGGATGTTGATACACTCGCCGGCGAACGCCGAGCGAAGTGGGGCATGGAGCTTCTGGCCGAAAGCCGCGACGATGCCGAGGTCCGCGCCCAGGCTCCTGATCTGTTCAACGAACCCGGCCTCGTTCGTGTCTTCGGTCTTGTATACGGGTAGTCCGAGCGACTCCGCCATGCCGCCGACGGGCGTGGCGGTTTGTTTCTTGCCGCGGCCTGCGGGCCGGTCGGGTTGAGTGACCACCGCGGCGATCTCGTGAGGGCTGTGGGCCAGCCATCGCAGGGCGGGCACAGCGAACTCGCCGGAACCGAAATAGACCACGCGCATCAAGCCGCTCCGGTGCGGGTCACAGGCCGCCCCAATAGCGCGGCCTCTGCCCATATGTCCGGATCATAAGGGTAGAACCGGGTACGGCCAAGTGATGCGGCTCGGCCGCTGAAGCGGTGCGAATCTGCCGGCCGAGCGCCAACCGACTTGCGGCGGTTTTGACCAGTGGACCGCAGTCGGTCGGCGGTGGCGGGGCTTTCTGTATTGCTCCCAGCTCGTCAAGGGTCGTCGGCAGGCATTCCGTTCGAAGACTCTCGTCGATGTCAACGTTCGTCACTCTATTTGCGACAACCCGCGGCCGGTCGCCTGTGGATGCAACCGGCCTGCCGCGAATGGCATCATCGCGGCATTCTGACGAACTCCACGTCGAATTGTTGCCCCATGGTCAGTTGATGGTAGACGCCCGTGAGGCGGTCTGTTATGGGATCGTATGCAAGCGTATAGTAGTTGCCGTCGTATCCACGGTCCTTCAGTTCAACCACGAGCTGAGTCTCACCTTTATCAGAAGCGACCTCGGCCTTGGAGACGTTGACCGGACCCGGGTTGAAATATGCGGCGTTCACCTTCCCTGCGGTGTCTACGCTTCGGATCTCCAGCACGTAGTTGCCGTCCGTGCGCAGCCACCGGCCGACCAGCTTGCCGGTGTCAACGGTTTTCGCGGGTGCCGGCCTCGCGGGCGCCTTGGTTTCCTGCGCAGCGGGGGGTGTGTACTGCGGGGCGGAACCGTCTTTGTTCAAAACATACGCCGCCATCGCGATCACGATCCCGATTGCGAGCAGCCCACCCACGAGGGGCAACCATACGGGCAGGCCGCTCTGCGTTCTGCCCGCGGGCTTGTCGGCTTTCTGATGTTGCCTGATCTGGCGGCCCATATATGCCTCAAGCGGAGCAATGTGGCTGTTCACATCATCGTTCTCATGATCGCCGCGTTCAGCGCGCCGGTCAACGAAGAGCGAGCCGCCCGGCGAGCGTCACAGAATCGCCGCGCCTGGCTCGAGAAGATGCTTTCGTGTTCGACCTCGTGGTCCGGAGTCATACACAGCCCTCCAACAAGCGGGTGGAAGGGCTGTTCGGGCATGGTCCGGGTCGTGGTAGGAAACCGCCCCCCTTGATTCGCCAAGCTAAATCCAATCTAATGGACTATCGGGACCGATTGCCGCGATCCACCCCCGCTGACAGTGACTCCCCGCAGAGAGGATGAGCTTCATGGGCCACGATACCGAGCATCGCGCCGACCAGTTGAGCCCCATCAGTCGCCGGGCGTTCTTCCAGAGCTTGGGCAACAAGGCCTTGAAACTGGGCATCTTCGGAACCGCCGCCGTATCGCTCGGCTCGGACGACGGCGGTTGCCGCATCAAGATCGGCTATGTCGACGCGAATTGCGGATACTGCGACGGCGCCGGGCAGGACTACGAACACTGCGACGGCGATTACTGCGATTACGCCAACTACGGCGACTACTCGGACGAAGGCTGCGGCTACTGCGATGGTACCGGCCAGGACTACGAGCATTGCGACGGCGACTACTGCGACTACGCCAACTACGCCGACGCGTGACCGCCAAGCCGGGTGTCTTGTCAGTCATGGAAATCATCATCAAGCCGACCGAAGCCTGCAACGGCACCTGCGTCTACTGCTCGGCCGACGGGACGTTGGGCAAGCGCAAGATCCTCCCGTGCGAGAAGCTCGGCCCGCTGTTTGACATCTTTGCTAAATGGGTTCGCAGGGACGACCGCAGAAACCTGCGTTTCCTCTGGCACGGCGGCGAGCCGATGTTGTGCGGGCCGGAATACTACGCCGAGATCATGCAACAGCAGCAACGCGCGTTCGGCGACGACCTTGACCGCGTCCGCAACGCCATGCAATCGAACCTCTCGCTGGTCGATGAGCACTGGGTTCCCGTGCTGCGGGACCTACTTAAGGACCAGGCGATCGGCACTTCGTTCGACATCGTCGACGGCGTCCGCGGCCTGGCCGGCGGCAAGAACCTGCGCGAGATCTGGGTGCGGGCAGTGCGCCTGCTTCGAAGCGCGGGCATCCGCGTCGGGGCCGTATACGTGGCCCACCGCCAATCGCTCGACAGGGTCGGCAACATCTACAACTTCTTCCGCAACGCCGGGTTGCACGTCCGCGTGAACCCTCTCTACAAGGAGGGCCGAGCGGACAGACGCCAATCGCAGCCGTTGTGGATCACCGCCGACGAGTACGGCCAGTTCCTCGTGGACTTGTGCGATCTTTGGCGTGCCGACCGGATGCGCTGGTCCATCATGCCGCTGATGGAATGGTACCGGGCGTGGAAAGGGCATTCGCGTCTCTGCTGCGACAGCCGGGGGATGTGCCACACCAGCCACCTGGGTATCAACCCCGACGGAGCAGTCTTCGGCTGCGGGCGTCAGTCGGACCATGGGGCCAACAGGCTGGGCAACATCTTCGAAGACGATCTCGACGAGATGCTGCGACAGCGCGAGCAAGGGCCGCTGGCCGGGCGATCCTCCAGTTTGCGTGACGGCTTCTGCCGCGATTGCCGGTTTTGGAAGTTCTGCCACGGCGGTTGCCCGATGATGGGCCTGCTCTACCACGGCGACATGATGCGGGAGACGTATTTCTGCGCCGCCCGCAAGCGGGTGTTTGAGCACTTCGAGAAGCTTTTCGGGCCTCCAACTGTAAGCGATCAGCCATCAGCTCTCAGCGGTCAACCATTAGCCCCTCGACGCGGCTCGGGACCAGCGTTCAGCGGTCAGCAATCAGCCATCAGCACTCAGCAAGAGGGCACGCAGCAAGAGGGCGCTCAGCAAGAGGGCGCTCACCAAAAGGGGCCGGATCCCCCCCCCTTAGCAGGGGGGGGGGGGGGGGGGTGGGAGTGCCCTACCTCCTCCGGAGGTGACGGAGCGTCTTCACTGAACCCTGCTTGCCACGCCGAAGCGAAGCGAAGGCGGGAACCCCGCTTGCCCGGCGAAGCCGTGGCGAAGCCGGGAACCCTGAACCCTCTATCCCGCTTCGTCGTGACCATCGAACGGCCTGATGGCTGGCCGATGCTCGACTTCGTGCGGATCGTCACACCGCAGCTGGATCTCGAACGCCTGGCCCTGGGACGGCTCGATCCGCAGGAACGCGCCCGCGGGCTTGTCAACCTGGAGCATTTCCTCGCCTCCCCGAGCGGCTACAAACCGTTTGCCCGACAGTTGACGATCATGGCCGGGCCTGAATTCGCTTATTCGCAAAACAAAGCAGACGCTATGCAAGACGGGCTTCTCGGCACGCTTCGCCGCCTGCGTGCCGAGTTGATGTTTTCGTCGGCGACGATCGGTGACGGCACGTTTGCCCGGCGGGCGGCCGATGCGAGCGTGCCGGTGCGGCTGGAGTTCGGCACTGACTACGACGAGGCCGTGCTGTCCGGCCTGCTGGACCATTTCCTGCACACTCCAACCTTGCAGGTGCCGATCGAGCCGTTCTTCACCCTGGCCGGGGCAATCGGTGGGCAGCGAAGACTGACGCTCTGGCAGATATTCGACAATCTGACCGGGCGATGCCTGTTCGTGGATGCCCAGCAACGCGTGTCCGTATCCCGGTGGTACGCACATCGAGGCGCGTTCCTCGGCAAGGTCGGCGACAGCATCAAGGTTATGCGGGAATCGGCTGCATGGAAGCAGATCGAGGCTTACGCGGAGCGAGTCTTCATCGAGCAGACGCCCTGTGCGTTCTGCGAGCACTATCCGTACTGCGGCGGCATCTGGCGGGCAACGAGTGAGGCAGACACGGCCTGCCTCGTCTGGCGGCGGCTGATGGACCGTATGGTCAAAGCCTATCGCGGTTGCTTGCCGGCCACATGATCCGCGGATACTACCGTTGCACGCGGGCCGAGCCGCCCTTGGCGAAAGCTTCGACTTCTTCCAGCCGTGCCATGGTGACGTCGCCCGGGAAGGTGGTCAGCAGGGCGCCGTGGGCCCAGCCGAGGCGGAGTGCCTGCTCGGGTTCGCGCCCGGCGAGCAGACCGTAGATCAGCCCGGCTGCAAAGCCGTCGCCGCCGCCGATACGGTCGAGGACGTCGAGCTGGCACGTGGGGCTCACGAACCGCTTGCCGTCGAGCCACAGCACGGCCGCCCAGTCGTGCCGGTTGGTCGAATGCACCTCGCGCAGCGTCGTGGCGACCATCTTGACGTTCGGGAACTGCTCGACCACCCGCTCGATCATCTGGAAGAACGTCTCGGGGTCGAGCTTCGACGCGGCCTTGTGGGCGACCTCCGGGCCGGCGATGCCCAGGCCCTTCTGCAGGTCCTCTTCGTTGCCGATCAGGGCGTCCACGTTGCCGACGATCTTGCGCAGCGTCTTCTGGGCTTTTTCCAGCCCTCCAATCGGAGCCCACAGCTTGGCCCGGTAGTTCAGATCGAAGGAGTTGACCGCCCCGGACTTTCGCGCGGCCTCCATGCCCTCGATGATCAGCTCGGAAGTGGTCTCGGAGAGTGCCGCGAAAATGCCGCCCGAGTGGAACCAGCGCACCCCGCGGGCGAAGATGTCGGCCCAGTCGAAATCGCCGGGCTTGAGCAGCGAGCCGGCCTCATTGGACCGGTTGTAGAACACCACCGGCGGCCGGACGCCGTAGCCGCGGTCGCTGTACACCGTGGCGATGTTCGGGCCGCGCACGCCGTCATGCTCGAACCATTTGTAGAACGGTGTCACGCCCATTTCCCGAATGCGGCCTTGGACCAGCTCGCCAATGCCATAGTTAACCATGGCGGTGGCGATGCCCGTCCGGAGTTTGAAGCAGTCCGCAAGGTTGGCGGCCACGTTGTATTCGCCGCCCGAGACGTGGATGTCCACCGAACGGGCCTTGCGAAACGGAACCACCCCCGGGTCCAGCCGGTGAACCACCGCCCCAAGCGCCAGGAAGTCCAGCTCGCACGGGTCTTTACGCACATTCAAACCGCTCATCAGTACCCCCAGAATCATTCGAGAAAAGCATGCAGATATCCGCCGCAAAGCGCGATGTCAACCGCACCGGTCTTTCAGGACGGCGACCGTGAGGAGTTGAGGCGATATCGCCCGGGGAGTGTGTTGATTGGCCCCCGCGCCAAACGGCGGCGCGTAATCCACGTATTGCGGGCCGGCGGGATCAGGCTCGCCCCGTTCCTGGTAGGACGATGTGTACCAGTATCTTCCAGAGCAGCCTCCGACGTGTGCTCTGGCCACATTTGGTCCGTTGGAAGTACGGATTATCTCCGTTCAGACCGTTGTTCAGATCAGTCTTGGGCTCGGTTGTGGCTTCATCGCCGGTGGCACCGTCCGGGTTCAGTTGGTAGACATCGAATATGCTGAGTTGTCTGGGGGTGCTGTACTCGGCGGCCTCTGCCGCCGGCAGGCAACAGGCGGACAGCATCAGAATGATCAATGCGCTGCCCACACCGAATTGTGGGCCCATCGATGACATGTGGTCTTTCCCCTGCACGTGATCCGCCGGGCGCGAAGCGGCCAGGCGGTATGACACACTACTCGCCGCGGCACTCGGCCGTCGCCGGCACATCCGGGCCGCTGACGCATCCGACGAACACGGCGAAGTCGTTCTGGTCGATGTCTTCGTCACCATCGAGAACCGCGTTGAAGCAGGCGGGGTTCGTGACCGCCTGACCGGAGCCCGTGGCACACGCCTGAAGGTGGGCGAAATCAACCTGATCGACGTCGGTGTCTCCGTCGAAATCGCACCCCCCTCCGCCGTTGACGGTGATCACGGTTTCATCGCTCGCGGAGAGCTCCCCATCGTTGGCCGTCAGTCGCAGCGTATAGACGCCCGCCTGCGAGAAACCGGCCGTCGTGTCCACCGACGCAGCGTCGGCAAACGTGACGACGCCTGGACCGTCAACCTGGGTCCAGATGGTGGTCACGACTCCAGGCGGATCGGGCTGGCCGTCATCCGACACCGTGCCGTCAAGGACAGCACCCTGAGACAGGTGGACTACCTGGTCGTCGCCCGCCGAAACAACCGGCGGCTGGTTGGGTCCAGGTGTCTTCACCACTCGAATCGCCACGTCGCTGGTGGTGCCCGAGTTGATTGTTCGCTGACCGTCTCCGGTGATCAAACCGAGGTCGGCCGTGACGCCGGTGTTGATGTCCAGCCGGGTCACGTCGAACACACCGGAGACGCCGGTCAGGTTCAGCGTGACGCTGCCACCCCCTTGCAGAAAGATCGCATAGTCGTTGCCGAACCGCCCGCACTGCCCCCGACTCACGAGCCCGGAGGCAGGAGAAAATGACAGAAAAGCAAGATCCTTGTAGAAGCTCCAGAAGTAGCTCATGCGGACGGCACCCGGGTCGGTCGAGACATCGTTGATGTTGAAATCAGGGTAGTGAGCCCGCATCAGACTGCCCATAGTCGGATACGCCATGGCCGCCACAAAGTTGCGATGGGTGTTGCGGATCCCGAGGACCACGTCGTTGTCGTAGGTCGCCGGTTCGTACCAGTACTCCTCGAACCACACCGGCTTGCCGTACTGGCGGTAGTTCAGGGCGCTCTGGTACTGCGTTTCGGTTCGCGCGATCTGCACCTCGATATAGTCGATGTTGGGGCTGTTGGCGCTGCTGGTGTCCACGCTGGTGTGGTGACTCCCGATCGGATGATCGTAGGGGTCCTCGTCCCTGACCAGTTGCGCATCGTACGCCACCTGCTGCTGCCACGTGGAACCCCAGGGCGTGTTGCGCTCGTTCACCTCGCCGTACAGGCACCACCGGACGTTATATGCGGTGTAGCGGGCCACGCAGTATCTGAACCACCGGCTGTTGCGCTCCAGCGTGCCGAATTTGACCCACCAGTTGCTGTTGTCGGGGAATCCGCCGATGGTCAGTCCCATCATGATCCCGCGGTCGTTGGCGTACTGCACCATCTGGTCCAGTCGCTGGAAATAGGCCATATTGGGTGTATCAGTCTGCGGATTCTTGCTTGGGAATGCATCGGGCACGCCTGATCGGGTGTAGATGGCCAGCCAGATGCAGCCGAGGAAGGTGTTGAAATTCTGGGCCTGCCGGGCGTTCATCCATTGTTGCCATTCGGCGGTGGTGTTTTCCTCGGCGAAGGACCACTGCGTGTCGCCGACGGCAAGGAAGGGCGTGCCGTCGCTCAGTTTCCAGGCGTGGCCGTCGCGATGAAGGAAGCCGCGGTACAGAACGTTGGCGGCCAACTCCTCGGGGGTCGGCCCGATCGCAGTCAGAGTTCCGCTGAAACCGTTCATGCCCGCGTCGGTCGATGAGGTGGTCCAGGACCAGTCGCCTTGGGCCGTTGGGGCGAACCGCACCCTCCAGACGTTGCCCCCATCCCAGAAGCCTTTCATGGTCAACACTTTGCCGCTGGCGGGGCCGGAAGTGCCGGTGAAGGTGGCGGTCACCGAAGGTCCGTTGAGGTACGGATTACTGCCCGGCGCGTCTGCCGAAAACGCCAATTCGCAGACGCGAAAGGTGGTGGCCGTTGAAGGAGGCGTTCCGATCAGGCCGGCCCGGGCTCCTGAACCGGCCAACAACCAGAGAGCCACACCGAGTGTTACCCGACCCGAGTATCGTCTGCGTCCCGATGAAACACAGCCATTCATCTCATGCTCCCTGTTAAGCGATAGTCGAGAGCCCCGACAAGCGTCATGGTTGGAAAGGTGATAAGGCTCTTTCTCCTCCGGAGAATGCTCACCCGTTGAACTGCTGAAAACCATCGGGTGCCGGTTTCAATGTAGCGAAAGCCCGAGGTGCGATCAAGAAAAAACGCCGTCACTGAAGGAGGAACATCCACAAACCGCGAGAACGATCGACTGTCAGACGCGCCCCGCCGACGCAATGAGTGCTGTGAATTGGAAAGACACCATCTGATTTTGGGGATACCAGGGATTCTTGGGACACCATACCTATCATCCTTGTCTCATCTTTCGGCTTGGTTTTTGGGATCTGAGTATGCCGTCGAGGGTGGCCTCAAGTCGGGCGAGAAAGGCCTGCTTGCCAATCGGGCGTCCGGTTCGTTCATGGCGTTGATGCGACTACAGCTCGACCTTGATGCCGGAACAAGAAGTAGGCATATGGGGTATCCCGATCGATTCAGGGCAAGAAAAAGGAATGGCGTCCCCCGATTTGAGGATTGGGGGGTGGCGAGCAAGCAAATGGGTCCGCGAGCGCGGATCCTACGTCCTCAGGATAACAGGGCGGATCGCCGACGAGGGCGTCGGCGCTACGGAGAAGGACCATGCTGGACGAATGCGCTACCCTCGGCATCCCTGATGTTCCGCTTTGCGACGGGGCATTCGGCGGGCCGGTGCGATCGGCAGATTCTGCCGGGTAACAAGGAGGAAGTTGCGCATTTTGCGGGGTTCTTTGACCGATTGTCGGCAGCCGTAAAGTGCCTACCCGCCTCATCCGATAAGTCCAATGGGAGCCGTGCGCTTGCAGTGCGCGAGGGGAGCCCCGATGGGGGTGCCAACATGGGTCAGACCCAACAAGATGATATTGATGCCCTGCTGGCCGGCGTAAGCCAACTGGCTGCGGATGCGGCAGCGGACATCGTGGGCGACGACGGCACCGGTCCGATTTCTTCGGGCCCGGCCACGGCCGTGGCAAATGCGCCCGCGGCGGAAGACGGCGGCAAACGGGTCCCCAAGCGAACGCAGATGCCCTCAGGTATGCCGACCGTGGCACCCGCGTCCTCGGAGCGGTCGGAAGATCCCCAACGCATACTGCCACTCGAGGTGCCGGTGATTGTCACCCTTGCCGAGCGTACGATGCCGCTCTCGAAGATACTGGCGCTCACTCCCGGTTCGATCATCGAATTCGACAAGCCTTCGGACGAACTGCTCGACCTGATGATTAACAACCGGCGCATCGGCCGCGGACAGGCGGTCAAGGTGGGCGAAAACTTCGGACTCCGTGTCACGATGATCGGCTCTATTGGCAATCGAGTCGAGGCGATGAACGCGGTCTGACCTGGCCGTCACGCTCGGCGCCCGCCGGTCCGCGGAAATCGGCCCGTTCTCATTCAACTATTGACGCAACCGGTGCCGGCTTGGATATTGAGGTCATGTCGGGGACCTATTCCGAGTTTTCCGTATTCCGCGGGCACATCGGCCAGCGCATTCGCTATTACCGGCAGCGTCTCGGCCTGAACCAGACGCAGCTTGCCCGGCGTGCCAATGTCAACCAGGGCTTTCTCAGTGAGATCGAGCGGGGCAAGCGCAAGCCGTCGCCCTCGTCGCTGCGCGCGATCGCGGAGGCGCTGGACGTGGCTCCGGCGGTGCTGATTGGAGACGGGCTCGAACACGATACGCCTCAGCCGCTGGAAACCCGAGACCTGCCTTTGTTTGGCGCGATACCGGCCGGCTCCCCCGCCGAAACTCAGGAACAGATCGAGATGTTCCCGGTCCTGCGACACCTGTGGGGACACGATCGGTACATTCTTCGTTTGACGTTCGATTCCATGGAACCGACACTCAAACCCGGCGACCTCGTGCTCGTGGAATACCGGCAGGACGTCAATCCCGAGCACGTGCAAGGTCGAATCTGTGCCTGCCTTGTGGATGGCACGCCGACCCTTAAACGCGTCTCCGTTGAGCTGCAAAGGAGCAGTCGAATCGTGATTCTGCGCGGGGACAATCCCACAGTTCCTCCCATGCTGATCGACGAGTCTCGGGATTTCCTCATTCAGGGGATTGTCACCCATCTGGTCAGCCGCGACCTATGAGACCTTGCGCGATTCATTGCACGCGCGCGAGTTTGGTTGCACATCCGCCACGGCCTCAGGCTACCGCCGCCCATTAGGGCCTCGAAGCACGGTAATGCTTTTTAATCGTTGAAAGACCGTGCGGCAGCGTGCAAATCGTGGCGCATTCTATTCCCGCTCGGGCTCGAATACTCGCGACGGCCACGAGAACACCGGAATCCCCAAATCCATTGCCCGCAACGATTTGCGGAACACAGGCGGCTTTGCACTGATCGGCTGCCGAGTTTGGCACGGCACGTGCTACTGTTCACGCGGAGGATTGTGGAAAAGCATGATGACCGGTTCTGGAACGAAGACGCGAAGACTGTGCAGCTTCAGGCTGGCCGATGTGTTGTGTCCTGAACCGCGACAAGTACTCGTGCACTTGACTCCGGAGCTCGAGGTCAGCGGTGAAGTGGTGTTCATGAGCGATCAAGGTCAGCAACCGGATCGCTTCGCGATAGTGAATGTAGAGGGGATTCTTTCCCCGTTGATCGTGCCGACGGAAAGGCTGCGGGGCGAAGAACACCCTGAGGCGCGAGGATATTGAGACTCTGTCGGCCGCGAGGCCCGACAGGAGGAGGAGGAAAAGCCTGTCGCCTTGATTCAAGGCGACGTCCGTCCGAGGCCTTATCGGGAAAAGCAGGCCGGAGACGGGCTTGATTCTCTCTCCCAGGCGAGTGGTTATCCTCGGATTTCTCTCGCCTGGCGATAGGAACTATCTGCGAGCCGGTTGGGATCAGGAAACCATACCGGGTTCGCGGTCGATTGGTCGCCGGACTCCTCCGCAGTAGCGGAAGAGGCAAAGAATTGGTTAGCCCCCCACCTGGGTTTGGGTGGCTCCGGTATAGGGTTATGATTCTCCCGAAGAATTGAAAGCGTGGCTGGCCACGCCGTCTTCGGAAGGGATGCTCAGCCCGGCGGCAGGCGTCGGAGCGGGCAACAACGAATCTCTCTCTCCCTACCAGGCTTGGGTTTCGTCTCGAAGCCCTTGCCTGGGTTTTTTTGGGCGGGCAGGCAAAGCCGAGCTGAGCTTTGAGCCGGCGCACGACCTGTTTTCGTTCGCTGATCCCCAGGCCACCGATCCAGTCTCATCAAGTTAGCAATCCATAAGTCTTTTACCCAAATGAACTTATGGATCAGATGGTCCGAAGACCTGTCGCCTGAGCCCTGCATGAGTGCTAACATACGTATTGGCAGTATGTTGCAGTTTTTGGGGGATTCGGATTCGGAGGCATGTTTGTCGCTAGTAGGCCTGTGAAAGCTGCCGATATAAAAGCGCTTGATTGCCGAAACTCGTTGCTGTAGACTAACTTGCGTGCCTTGGCCGGTGGAAGAGCGATGGACCGGCCAGCACTTCGGAGCGGGATTCCCGTGATTGCGTAATCTTCATTGCTGAAGGCGAGCACCGGGCGCTTCCAGAGGCGGGCAGCCGGGGCCGTGGAGAGCCGAGGCGGATTTAAAGGACTTGCGTCGAGGTCAGCCATGCAGACCATCACCAAGAAAGAGTTGATCGACCGGATAGCCGAGAGCTGCAACCACAAGCGCGTCGTGGTCAAGCGGATCATCCAGACATTCCTTGACCAGATCATCGACGAATTGGGTCGCGGTAACCGGCTGGAATTTCGGGACTTCGGCGTCTTCGAAAGCAAGGTGCGCGCCGCCAGAACGGCCCAGAATCCCAAGACCCTCGAGCGGGTCGCGGTTCCGTCGAAGCGTACGGTGAAGTTCAAGGTAGGGCGGCTCATGAAAGACCGGCTGGTGGCGGCCAGCGGCGATTCGCCTTCGCCTCTCAGCGGCGTGGCTGGTCGGAAGCCCGCCTCGGGGAACGACGGCTCCAAGACTTGAGCCGGCCTCGCGCACCTGCGGCCCATGACAACACCAAGGACCCCTGAGGAATAACGTTCAGGGGTCGTTTTTTGCGCGGCGTTCCTGCCGGATTGCCTGGCGTGCCGAGGAGATCGTGCGGCAGGTCTTGATCCCTGTGGCATCCTCGACGCTCAACCGTGTGTGCGCATCGAAACAGAGCATGTCCACACGGAGTCGTGGACATGATGCCCGCGCGGCAGGTCGGCGTTGTACCGCCCTGAAAGCGGGGGTATCTTGCCTTTGTCATGCCGGATGAAAGACTGCGACACGGCTGGCTGCGAGCGTTAGGGCGGGCGGAGATGCCGGCGCGGATCGCGCTGCACGATGGTTACTATACTCACCTGCGCACCTGGAAGCACGATTTCTTCGCCGCAACCGGCCTCTATGAGGGGCCGTCGGGCCGGGTGGTGTTGAAGCTTGGTCGTACGGCAAGTCTGCTGGTAATTCCTGGATCATGGATCGGCCGCCTTCTATGTGATCGCGAGCTGGACTTGTATCGCGCCGTCGACGACCTGCCGGGCGTGCCCAAGTGCCTGGGCAAATGGGGCCGGACCGGCTTGGTTCATGCCTTTGTCGAAGGTCACCCGCTCCAGAAGCAGGAACGGGTTGACGACGAGTTCTTTCCTCGTCTGGAACGGCTCATCAACGAGCTGCATCGACGCAATATCGCTTACGTGGACCTCGAAAAACGAGAAAACATCCTGGTTGGCGCCGAGGGACGTCCGTGGCTGATCGACTTTCAGATTTCCTGGCGCTGGCCTTCGGATGCCGCCGAACGGCGAGGGGGACTCAAACGTTTGATTCCGGACCGGCTGGGTCTATACCTTCTGAAGCGGTTGCAGGAAGGCGATCGCTATCACCTGCTCAAGCATCGTCGACGCCACCGGCCTGACACATTGACGCCCGAGCAGATCGAGGCGTCTTATCGGCTCGGCTTCTGGCACCGGATGCACCGGCGGGTCTCCCGGCCGCTGACGCTGTTACGCAGGTCGGTTCTGAAGATGCTCACCGGCCGATGGCAATCGCTGAAGCAGGATGGGCCCGAGTTCATGGAACAGCCGGCAGCCGGAGCGGCCGGCCGGATGTCTGCCGAAACGAGGAACAGTGGGACGGCGTGACATCCGCATGCGCCGGCTGACAGGCCGCCAATGGCACCCGGCGGGTGTTGCATGAGATCATCGCTGACGCGACAGGAGCTCGATCTTATCGAGGCGTTTCGCTCCCGTGTCGAGACGCTTGCGGGCACGCGGCTTGGCTTGCCCCAGCTTGAGCGGCATGACCGTCCGGATCACTGGGTCATGGCCAGTCGTTGGCCGATGGACCGCCACTGGTGGCTCGAACTGGCCGTCCGCCCGACGGTCCCGCAGATCCGCGTGACCGTGGTGACCGACGACCCGATGCGCAGCCTCGACGCGGAGGTCATGATCTCGGAATCCAGCCTCACGCTTCGAGAGTTCATCAGTCTGGGTTTCCACGATGCCGGCCTGGCCTGGCCCGAGCCGCCCGTGGAACACTATCGAGAAAACGCTGAGCGGTTCTGCTTTGCCACGCCTTTGGACCTCGCGTCGTTGGACGAGCTTTGCGGCGAGGCCATGCGTGAAAAGGTGCTGAAGATGCTGGACGGATATCATCGGTGCTTTACCGGCCGTGTCGTGGGATCACGTTGAGATTGCCGATAGATGGACCGGGCAGTCCCCGCTGCGGGGTTAGTGCAATGGCTGATGACGCGGAACAGATCATTTCTCCAGTCAGCACGCTGTTGGTCATCGACGACGACGTCCTCGACCGTCTCGGCAGCACGGTCCGTCAACTGTGCGTGGGAATGATTGATGAGGTCGTGCGGGTGATGGTACTGGCCCGCTCGACCTGCCGGATCGAAGAGGCGATAGGCCCGTCGCAGTTGTTCTATCTGCCCAGGCGTTGCTGGCCATGGCACTGGCGGCGGTTGAACCCCGATCAAGCCCTGGCCCTGATCGGCGACGAGAAACCCGATGTGATTCACTGCATGTCGGCGGACCTGTTGCACATGGCGCAGGATTGGGTGATGGAGTGGGGGAGCCGAGTCGTGGTGCACCTGACCGACCTTTCCGACGTCCGCCGCTTTCTCAGATTGCGGCTTCCGCCGGAACTGGTCGTCATTTGCACGACGCCGACCCTTCAACAGTCGTTGGTTCGAAAGCGGCCGGACCTGGTCAGCCGCATCCGGGTGATTCCTCTGGGCATCCCCGCCAGCCCGGAGCCGGCGTGTTTTGCGGATCCGGAGCGGGTCCCCACTGTCCTGGTAACGGCCCCGTTGACGCACGACTGCGGTCTGCACCTGATTCTCAAGGCGATGGATGCCGTAATCGCAGCCGGGCAAGACATGCATCTTTTTGTGTTGTCCTCGGGTCCCGGCGAGTACGTGTTTCGCAAGGTGGTTCGGCAACTCGGGTTGCGTTCGCGGGTAACGTTTGCAGGCGAGCTGCACGACTGGACGGCCATGCAGGCGGCCATGCGCGACGCGGACTTCTACATTCTGCCGGGCGAGCGGCGGCGTTTCACCATTAGCACGCTGATGGCCATGGCTACAGGCCTGGCGATTATCGCTCCGACGGGGACGATCGGCGACTACTTGATCGACGGCGTGACTGCCTCCCTCTTCGACCCTCAGAAACCCCGTCAGATCAGCGAGAAGCTGTCGGCCCTGCTGGCGGACAAGGCCGTTGCCCGGAGGCTTGCCCAGGGGGGGTTGGAGTACATTCGGGCCCACCATCAGGCCAGTGCCATGGTTTCCAGCATCGCGGGTGTTTATCGAGAGCTTTGCAGCCCGGGCGAATAGCCGGCCGAACCCGCGCCGCCCCCGGTTATAAACATCGTCTTTGATTCAACTTGCGGCTACCGTCGGGGGGGCGTAACATATGGCGCAAGCATGTGACTATACCTCCGGAGCCTTTTGGGCAGGCACGCACGGACCGGGATCTGCGCCGGTGGACGGCCAACTCGGAGGTTGACCGTCAGGGACAAACGCAAAATGCCGCGGAGGCAAACCGGCGTGGGACGCGTCCAAAGGTCTGGTGCAGCTTCTGCGGGCGGTGCGACGATGTCCGCGACATTACCCTTTATTCCAGACTTGCGAATACTTCGCCCTGGCGTACGTTCGCTCCTGCTCGTGGCAATGACAGCGCTGGCGGCGGTGCCGTTCCGAGACTCTTCGGCCCAGGAGACCAACGCCACACAGCCGTCTGCCTCTTCGCTGACTTCCCAACAGGCAGGCCAGATCTACGTTCTGCCGATACGGGGCGAGATCACGAACGTCACTCATGATAGTCTCAAGCGACGACTGGGCATGACTGAGGGGACGAACCTCCAGATTGTCGTTATCGAGCTCGATACCCCAGGCGGTGCCCTGAAAGCCACGCTTGAGATATGCCACGAGCTCAAGGCGTTGCGAGACGACGGTGTGCGTGTGGTCGCTTGGGTTAACCACGAGGCTTACAGCGCCGGGACGATCATCGCCCTCGCGGCTGACGAGATCGTTATGGCCCGGAACGCGACCATCGGCGACTGCCAGCCGATCCAGATCACCCAGGAAGGAGCCTCGGCGATTCCCGACGACATCAAAGCCAAGGCCGTAAGCCCCTTGCTGGCGGAGCTGGAGGACTCGGCAAGGCGAAACAACTACGAATACGAAACCCTCCTGGCACTCATCGATCCTGCGGTCAGTTTGTACTGGTTGAGGAACACCGAGACCGGCGAGAGACGGCTGGTGGACACTAAGGGGCGGGACAGGCTGTTCGGCCTGGAGCGAAAAGAGAGCGCTGGCGGCGGCGTCAGCGGCCTGCTGAAGATCCTGGGCACGAACACGGAGAAAGACACGAAGGACTCAAGCGGTGACGTGTCGGATTCCAGGAGCCGCACGGCCTGGAAGTACGTCGAAAACGACCCGAGCCTGGGGCGAATCTCGCAGCCGGTCGATGGGCCGGATCAATTGTTGACCATGCGAACGGACAAGGCCAAGGCCTTTGGTTTCTGCCGGGCGACGGTCAGCAACGACGCGGAGCTTCGCGAATACCTGAAAGTAAACTGGCCGGTCACCCGTCTGGAGAGTAACTGGATCGAGTCCATCATTAAGTGGCTGGCTTCGCCGCTGGTGCGGGGCATCCTGTTCCTCTTCATGCTCTTGGCGATCTACACGGAACTCAACACTCCGGGTGTGGGCATCGCGGGTGCCGTCGCCCTGATTTGCCTGATCCTGTTTCTTGGGGCGCCCTACCTGACCGGCTACACGGTGACCTGGGAAATTGTGGCAATCGTCCTGGGCGCGATCCTGCTGCTGATCGAGATATTCGTCATTCCCGGTTTCGGAGTGGCCGGTGTACTGGGCGTGATTCTGATGGCCGTCGGTCTGCTATTCTCCTTCGCCCCATCCGAGCCGGGCTTCGAACGCGAGCTGTGGCCGAGGATACCCACCTTCGGAATGATTTATGTCTACCTCAAGCACGGGTTGTACGCCCTGACAGGCGGTCTGGTGGGCTCGCTGGTCGGCATGTACTTCATCGCCCGTTACCTGCCGCGTGTGCCCGTGGCCGGCAGCTTGATCGCTCCGAACCCCGACCACGAGGCCGTCCAGCTCGATGATCCTTATCATGGGGTCGCCCTGGTTGGTGACACGGGAACCGCCGAGACCCTGCTGCGGCCGGCGGGGAAGGCCCGATTCGGCCGGATGCTGGTTGACGTTGTCTCCGAAGGTGAGTACATCGAGAGCGGCGCGGCCGTCGTAGTTGTGGAGCGGAGGGGCAATCGCGTGGTAGTGCGACGGGCCGGATGAACGATATCCTGAGGCGACTGCCTGTTTGTGGACCGCTGCCAAAGCGCCTTGCGGGCCGGAAATACATACGCAGGCTGAACTGATCTCTGGCCCCGAGGTCGCAGCGTCGAGGGTCTGATGTATGCCCGATTGGCTGGGTATTGTTCTGCTGTATCTGATCGGTACGGCCGTCCTGGTGGCGGAGATTTTTATCCCTTCACACGGGGTACTGAGCCTGGTTGCGTTCGCCATGCTCGGCTTCGCCGTCTACGAGACGTTTCAGATGAGCGGTTTGTGGGGCCTGGTCGGGCTGTCCTCGCTGGCAGTCCTGATCCCCGCGTCGGTGTTGATGGTGGTCCGGACGTGGCACCGGACTCCGATCGGCAAGCGCATCTGCCCCCCGAACCCGCAACTGAGCGAGGAAGACCGAATGCCGCTGGAGCCGCTGCGGGCCGTTATCGGGCGGAGAGGTCGAACCGTGACCTTGCTGCGGCCGGTGGGAACTTGCGACTTTCAGGGCCGGCGATATGAATGCAAAGCCGAGCAGGGCGTCATTCAGAAGGATGTAGAGGTGGAAGCCATTGGACTGGTCGATCGGACGCTCGTTGTCCGGCCGGTGTCGAGTTGAGCTTTCGGAAGGCATGCGATATCGATCTGGACGGTCCAGCCGTGGTCAAGGCGGTGCAACAGATGACATCCGGCGTCGGCACACTATAATGAGTTGGCCAAAGGGCGTTGCCGCGGTTCTCGAAAGCGGGCCCCGACGATGAATAATCTCAGTTCCTCAAAAACAAGAAAGGGCTTCACATGATAGAGCACATTCTCGCACTGAGCCTGCTGGCCCAGAGGACGCCGCAGCACGACGGGATCCCGTGGGGCATCATTGTCATTGTCGCGATCGGGCTCCTCTGCCTCTTCGTGCTAGCCCTCGTGGGACAGGTGTTCAATCTCTGGCTCCAGGCGTTCATGAGCGGTGCCGGCGTGAGAATTACCGACCTGATCGGCATGCGGTTTCGTAAAGTCGACGCCCGGACGATCGTGATGAGCAAGATCCGGGCGGTGAAGGCCGGTTTGTTGGAGATCACGACCAACGACCTGGAGACGCACTATCTGGCCGGCGGACGGGTACAGAACGTCATTTCGTCGCTGATCGCCGCGGATCGTGCCCGCATCGATATGACTTTCAAGACGGCCTGTGCGATTGACCTCGCCGGTCGTGATGTCTTGGAGGCGGTGCACACCTCGGTTAATCCGAAGGTGATTGATTGCCCGAACCCGGCCAGCGGCAAGCAAAGCATCGAGGCGGTCGCCAAGGACGGCATTCAGCTCAAGGCTCGGGCGCGGGTGACGGTGCGAACGAACATCGCGCGCTTGGTCGGCGGTGCCACGGAAGAAACGATCATTGCCCGTGTCGGCGAAGGCATCGTGACCAGTATCGGCTCGGCCGAGAACTACAAAGTGGTGCTCGAAAACCCGGACGTAATCTCCAAACGCGTACTGGAAAAGGGTCTGGACGCAGGTACGGCGTTCGAGATTCTCTCGATCGACATCGCCGATGTGGACGTCGGGGTCAACGTGGGTGCCCAGCTTCAGGCCGATCAGGCTGAAGCCGACAAGCGGCGGTTCCAGGCCGAGGCCGAGAAGCGGGCGGCGATGGCTCGCGCCCGCGAGGCGGAGATGCGCGCATTGGTCGAAGAGAACCGCGCCAAGGTGGTCGAGGCCGAGGCGACCGTACCGCTGGCCATCGCCGAGGCCTTCCGCAGCGGCAACCTGGGCATCATGGATTACTACCGGATCAGGAACATCCAGGCCGACACCGCGATGCGCAGCGCGATCGGCGGCGAAACCAAGCCGCCGGAGCAGAAGAAGTCGTAAGTGTGCTGAGCAAGAGGATCTGAGTGATGTGGCAGCACGTGACGATCGCAGAGGCAGGCAGTAGCTGCTTCTTCTATGTCCTTCTGGTGGTGGTGCTGATCGTCATGGGCTACCTGCGGATGAAGATCGAGCAGGTTGGAGGCGAGCAGCGCAAGGCAGGTCCGAAGCGGCCGGTGCAACGCGGCGTCCCGCAGAGCCGCGTCGAGGAACCCGGCCGTCGGTTGCCGCCCAGGCCACCGGCTCCCGGACGCCCGCTACAGCCGCAACGTCAGGCGCCCCGCCCACCGGCCGTCTGGGAGGCGCCGGCACCTCGCCGCCCTGATCAACCTCAGCCGGTTGCCAGACCGCAACCGTCCCCTCAACGACCGTCGTCACCTACCCCGCGCCCCCCGCAAGAACGACGCGTTGTCGCCGCTGCGATACCGGACCAAGGCGAACCGGCAGCCAAAGAGTTTACCCGGATCGCTTCGAAACCGTTGCCCGTCGTGGCACCCCCGGAGGCGAAGACGTTGGCCGTTCCGGCGGTCGGGGAGTCAGAGCTCCAACCATCGACCAGCGTCGAAGCCAGGCGGCCCTTCGTGCGACTTGTGGGCTTGCCTCTGATAGAGCTTCAGAGGGCGTTTGTCTTCGGCGAGATACTCGCCCCGCCGCTGGCGCTGCGCGAGGAGCAGAAGCTCTTCTGACCTGTTGGATCAGTCTCCGAGCGGCAGGTCTTGGTCGCCGGGGCGACCTCGACACCGCCCTGCCTACCGGGCGATCAGTTCCAGGCCGATGGGCCCGCTGTGGAGACCTGGAAGCGTGAGCTTTATTCTGCCGTCGCCCAGCGGTCCGAGTGCACCCTGGCGTCCCAGCACGTAGCGTACGTGCCACTGGCCGTTGATCTTGGGTAGATGATCCACTTTGATCTGCACGTCGAACGGACCCGGCGTCTCCGATTTGTTCGCCAGGAATACCAACGCGCGATTGGGCATTGTGTAGTTACCGGCGTAGAAGCCTTCGCCGCTGACCAGTTCCTGGGCATACCACGGCCGTGCCTCGATCAGTCGGTCGAAATCGATCGATTCCAGGAGTCGCCAGAGCGGGCGAATGCGTTTCCAGGTCTCGGCGGTGTCGGCCACGTCGCCCCATGCGCCGTTGCCGCTACAGACCTGAATGTCGCTCATGCAGACCGCGGCCATCGCGATGTTGTAGGGATTCTGCGAGGTCTCGCGCATGCCGTACATCTTGAAGGGGGTACCGGTCAGCAGGGCGTTGTAGCTGTTGCGGTAGTCCTCGGGCGGAGCCTCCTGGAATGACTCGCCGATCATGCGGCAGTCGTAAAAGCCCGTGATCAGCATGTCGTGGCTGCCGCCCCATTGCTCCAGACCAAAGCGGGCCTTGTGCCGCTGGAGGACTTTTTTGATCCGGTAGTAGAACCGGTGCTGGATCTCATCGAGCGACAGATCCGCATCCTCCGGGGGAAAAGGGAACAGGCCCGATTTCTGCGAAGCACCCTCCGGGCCGTCCCGGCAAATCGGACCTGTCCCCTTTTCCGGCCTCAGCCGCCCCCACGTCGCGCCACCCAGGCCGCCGTCGGCATAGAAGCCGTCGAGGCCGTATTCGCGGCACCAGTAGTCGGTCATCCAGGGCAGGAACTCCTGCCAGCGGCCGGGAGTGGCGTAAAAGGTGAAGTCCTGCAGGTCCCAGTTCTTCTGATAGTCGTCGAGCGCATCATCAAACCGCAGCAGCGAGCTGCGCCCCGGCACGATCCCGATGTAACCGATCGCGGCCATGCCGAGACGATGCGTTTCTCTCATCGCCCGTTTCATTTCGCGATGGTTGACCAGAAAGCCCTCTCGGTCGCGGAAATCGTTGCTGATCCAGGTGTGGTGCCAGACCATCGCCTCCGTGCCGTTGGCCTTGAATCGTGCCAAGTCGACATTGTCGGGATACTCCTGGAAGCTGGGCATGCGACGCCAGTGCTGGATGGGGCCTTCGGGGTACTTGATGTAGTGAACCATCCGGGTCGTGAAGCCGATGCGATTGAGCGGTTGGGCGGGTAGCCAAAGGGTGGCAAATCGCAGCTTACTACCCTTGATCACCAGGGCCACTTCGCCTTTCCCGCCGGCACGGCTGCCAAGATCGATGTCGGGGGCCAGCGACTTGATCAGCACGCCGGCCTTGGCGTTGTGCTCATAGTACGCACCGCCCTTCATGCCGGAGGCGATGGCCACTGCCATTCCGGCCTCGGACGAGGCCGCTTGCTTGGTCCGAGCGGCAAACTGCGGCGCCAAGCCGACGAATGCCTGGATCTGCTTCGGCTCGACGCCCTCGACCGTCACCGTCCACCACCACACCGTCAAAACCGTGAATCGCGCCGTGACGTGTGCCGTCGCCTTTCGTCCGCTGCCGCTGACCAGGGGCAGGGCCATCCGCAAAGCGAGCGGATCGGCTTGAAAGGCAACTTGCCCATCAGGATCGGCACGGAATGCTTCGCCGTCTTCGGAGGTGACGATCACCTCGGGAAAAGCGCCCTCGATGAGTGTATCGTTGCCGTAAAGCCCGGCCTTGACCACTCCGTGCGGCACACCCCTGTCAGCGGACACCACGGCCGTGGCGCCTGTCGGCGGCCAAGTCCACTTTACACCGTCAGGCGTCACCTCGACCTGGTTGGCCTTGCGGACGTCGCCCTCGTACTCCGCGTCCAGACCCTTGCAGAACTCATGCATGTCGCGCAGGCACGCCTCGCGGCGAGCTTTCTCGGCGCTGGAGATCAACTCATACTGGCTGATGTTGCGGACTGCCACGGTACCGGTCGATCCGAACCCGTATTTGCCGCCGGCAGGGTCGGGGTCTTCGAACTCCAGAAGATTGCTCCAACTCGACAACGGCACCGCGACCCGAAAGCCGAGCCAGATGTCCGGCGCCGCCCGCAACGTGACTCTTGCACCTCGAGCTTCCAGCGACAGCAGATGCCAGCCGCGCGCCAGACGTCTGAACTGAAACTCGCCGATCAGGCAGGCGTTCGATTCCTCCGGCATGGGCGACGAGTGCGACTGCCCGCCGATCATGGACCGGCTGACGGTGATCGACAGGGCCCGGGCGGTCCCCTTGAGCAGGTCCAACTCGATCATCACTTCGCCAAAGGCGTCAGTCGAACGCAGCACGATGATGATCGGCTTGTCTCGTTGCTCGATCTCGAAATAGACAATCTGGTTGCGAAGAGGAACCCCCCCACAGGCTACCGTGTTCGTGATCTCCGTCCAGCTATCGTTCACACGAACCTTCTGCTCAGGCGGACCCTTGAAATCCGCCCGTTCGAATGGCAGACCGAGGTTGTACCAGGCCCGCTTGGCCACCCATTCCATCACGTGCAGTTGCCGGGCCCCGTCCTCCTGGCCGGCGGCGAATCCAAGAACCGGCTCGGGGATCGTTGAAACGCCATCCTCTGCCGGAGCGGGCTTGCGGAACCGTTGCGGGCCGGCGCAGCCGGTCACCAGAACCGGACCGAGGCAAAACAACAGCACCGATGCTAGAATGCTCTTTGAGTTCTTCATGGGCGGTAGAATAATGGCTGCGTCGCGATGTCGCAACTGACCTTGACGAGCCGGCGCGTTTATCCCGCCGGTGGGACACGTGCGCGGAAGACCGCGGGGATAAACCCCGCGGCTCTTCAAGGATCACCGTGCCGAGAATCCTCTTCGGCACTCGCCACAAGGATGCCGAGAAATGCCCGCAAAGTCGGACTCTCAAAACCTGCCCCCCGACCAGAAGCATCAGTTGACCGAGTGGGACCGCCGCTGCGTCTGGCATCCGTTTACGCAGCACTCGCTGTGGAACGTCGCCGAGCCGCTGATCATCGTCGGCGGTGAGGGCGAATATCTGCTCGACGCCGACGGCAATCGTTACATCGACGGTCATTCCAGCCTGTGGTGCAACGTCCACGGACACCGCCGTCCCGAGATCAACGGCGCCATCATCAAGCAGTTGGATCGCATCGCTCATTCGACGCAGCTTGGCTTGGCCTCACCGCCGGCCATCCGTCTGGCAAAGCGCCTGATCGACATCGCTCCGCCGGGCTTGACCAAGGTCTTCTATTCCGACGACGGCTCCACCAGCGTCGAAGTCGCCGCGAAAATGGCCTACGGCTACTGGCACCACAACGGCCGGCCGCAGCGCAGCCGCTTCATCGCCCTGCGAAACGCCTACCACGGCGACACCATCGGAGCGGTCAGCCTCGGCGGCATCGACCTGTTCCATCGTGTTTATTCACCGATGCTGTTCAAGACCGAGTTTGCCCCCTCGCCCTATTGCTACCGCTGCCCTCTGGGCAAGTGCCGGGATACCTGCAATCTGGCCTGCGCCGACGAGATCGGTCGCTTGCTGAGCGAGTATCGGGGGCAGGTTGCGGCGGTGGTGGTTGAGCCGCTCATTCAGTGCGCAGCGGGGATGATCACTGCTCCCCAGGGTCACCTGCGGCGGGTTCGCGAGCTGTGCGACCGGCATGACGTGCTTCTGATCGCCGATGAGGTGGCGACCGGCATGGGCCGCACCGGGCGGATGTTCGCTTGTGAGCACGAGAACGTGGCGCCCGACCTGATGTGCGTTTCCAAGGGGCTTACGGGCGGCTACCTGCCGCTGGCAGCGACGCTGGCGAGCGAACGGATCTACGAGGCGTTCCTTGGGCCGATCGACAGCGGCCGGACCTTCTACCACGGCCATACCTTCACCGGCAACCCGCTCGGTTGCGTGGCCGCTTTGGCGAACCTCGATATCTTCGAGTCCGACCGGACGCTGGAACAACTGCCCCCCAAGATCGAGCGACTCGCCGAGCATCTCCGGCGGCTGGCCGACAACCCCCATGTCGGCGATGTGCGCCAATGTGGCATGATCGCGGGCATTGAGCTGGTCAAGGACAAGTCCACCCGCGAGCAGTATCCCTATGGCATGCAAGTCGGCGCTCAGGTGTGCGCCCACGCCCGCCAATACGGAGTCATCATCCGTCCGCTGGCTGATGTGATTGTCATCATGCCCCCGCTGGTCATCTCCGCCGAGAACATCGACCACCTGATGAATACCGTTGAGAGGTGCATCACGGAGGTCGTGCCTCGTGTTCAAACGGGCGTTGGCGACGGGTTGGAGTGAGGGCGATTGGAGTTCTCCCTGGTCAGGTCGCAGTGGTCGGTTCAACCCCCGTCCACTGACAACTGACTACTGAAAACTGGCCACTTGCCCATTATAATGCCGCCCATGGCTCTGAACTTGACGCCGGACTACTTCGAGGCGGATCGCAAGTACCGCCAGGCGCGGACGCCGGCCGAGAAGCTGGCCGCCCTGGAGGAGATGCTCCGCACCATCCCCAAGCACAAGGCCAGCGAAAAGAAGCAGGCAGATCTCAAACGTCGCATCAGCGAGCTGCGTCAGGGTGAGCTGCAGAGAGCCAGAAAAAGCACGGGGGTCGATCCTTACCACATCGAGCGGCAGGGTGCCGGCCAGGCGATTCTCATCGGTCCTCCCAACAGCGGCAAATCCTCGATTGTTGGGACCCTGACGAAGGCGCCGGTTAAGATTACCGACTTTCCTTACGGCACGCCGATCCCGGTCCCGGGTATGGCCCACTTTGAAGATGTGCCGATCGAACTGGTGGACATGCCGCCGGTGACGCCCGATCACCTTCCGGGCGGCCTCGTCAATGCCATTCGCAACGCTGATGCGGCGCTGATGGTGGTTGATCTGACGGCCGAAAGCGTTCTGGAAGATATCGACGGCCTGCTGGCCGCGCTGGCCGCTAAGGAAATCGAGTTCGGCCGGTCGGAGGCCGATGGCGAGGAGGAGATGCGCGTCGGTCCGCACGGTATCATCCTGTGCAACAAGATGGACATGCCCGGGGCGGTCGATACGTTTCAGATGCTCAAGGAACTCCGTCCGGCCGAGCCGGAGATGATGATGGTTTCAGGCCGCACGGGCGAAAACCTTGATGTCCTGATGCGGAAGCTCTTCGGTCTGCTGGACGTCATTCGGATCTACTCCAAGGAGCCCGGTCGACCCGTGGACCGCGACAGGCCTTTCATTCTGCCGGCCGGCAGCACCGTGGAAGAGCTCGCCAGGCACATTCACAAGGATCTGGCCGCCAACCTGAAATATGCCCGCGTCTGGGGCGAGCATACCTACGACGGCCAGCAGGTCCACGGGCGATACACCCTCCACGACCGGGATATTGTCGAAATTCACGCGTGAGAGAACGGAGAGCACCCGGATTCCGCGGCAACGCCGCTTGTTTGCGCGTCAATGGGAATCCGGTCGATACGAACCGGGCTGGTGTTCCAGATCCGCTGTGCGTACTCATTGACCGAGCGGTCGCTGGAGAACTTGCCCATGTTCGCTACGTTAAGAATGGCCTTGCGGGTCCATGCTGCCGGATCCCGCCAGAGGGCATCCACCCGCCGCTGGGCTTCCGCATAGGACTCGATGTCGGCGAGCAACATGTAGCGATCGCCTTCGGACGTGAGCCAATCGCGGACCTGCTTGAAAAGATGCGGCTGTTCAGGATTGAACTCGCCGTCGGCGACGCCGTCCAGGGCCTGTCGGACCGCGGGGTTGGAGTGGTAGACCTCCCAAGGGTTATACCGGGGTCGAAGCTCGGCCACCTCTTCGGCCGTCAGCCCGAAGAGGAAGAAGTTCTCGGCCCCGACGGCCTCGCGAATCTCAATGTTGGCTCCATCCAGCGTACCGATGGTCAGTGCGCCGTTGAGGGCGAACTTCATGTTACCCGTGCCCGAGGCCTCCATACCCGCCGTCGAGATCTGCTCGGACAGGTCGGCTGCCGGAACCATGATCTCCGCCACGGACACACAGTAATCGGGCACGAAGACCACGCGAAGCCGGCCGTCGAGCCGCTTGTCTGCGTTGATCGTCCGGGCCACGTCGTGGATCAGCTTAATGATCAGTTTGGCACGGTGGTAAGAAGGCGCCGCCTTGGCCGCGAAGATGAAAGCCCGAGGAACCCGCGCTTGCGGTCTGGACAGCATCTCGTGATAAAGCATGACCACGTGCAGGATGTTGAGCAGTTGACGCTTGTACTCGTGCAACCGTTTGGACTGGACGTCGAAGAGCGAATCGACCAGCAAGTTCACGCCCGCCGTCCGCAAGACGTGCTCGCAGAGCCTGCGTTTGTTTGCCTGTTTGACTTGCCGGAACTCGTCCTGGAATTCGGGATCGTCGGCATACCGTGTGAGTCCCTTGAGCTGATTGAGATCACAGACCCAGTCCTCGCCCAGACGCCGGGTGATGGCCGCGGCGAGACCGGGATTGGCCGCTTTCAGCCACCGGCGCGGGGTGATTCCATTGGTCACGTTCGTGAAACGGTCAGGCCACAGCTCGGCGAAATCCGGCACGAGCGTCTGGCGGATAAGACGGCTGTGCAGCTCGGCCACGCCATTGACGGTATGGCTGCCGACGATAGCCAAATGTGCCATGCGGATGGAACGCGGGTTATCCTCCTGGATCAGCGACATGCGTCGCTTGCGGCCGTCGTCACCCGGCCAGCGCCGATCAACCTGCTCCAGAAACCGTTTGTTGATCTCGTAGATGATCTGGAGGTGGCGGGGCAGCCACTGTTCGAACATCCACACCGGCCAGGTTTCGAGGGCCTCGGGTAGGAGCGTATGGTTGGTATAGGCGAAGATGGCCTGGGTCATCTCCCACGCCCGGTCCCAATCGAGGCCCCGATCATCGACCAGAATGCGCATCATCTCCGCAATCGCGATCGACGGGTGAGTATCATTCAGGTGGATCGCCACCTTGTTGGGTAGATCATCGATGGTATCGTGGTCGCGGTCGTATCGCCGCAGAATGTCGGCCAGCGTACAGGCCACGAAGAAGTACTGCTGGACCAGTCGCAGGTGCCGGCCTCTCTGTGTCTGGTCGGCCGGGTAGAGTACCTTCGAGATCGTTTCGTTCATGACTTTTTCGCGAACCGCCTCGAGATACCCGCCTTGATTGAAGGCTTCGAGGTTGAGCATTTCGGACGCGCTTGAGGCCCACAGTCGCAGGATGTTCACGGCTCGCCCGCCATAGCCGACCATGGGAATGTCGTACGGTATGCCGACGACGGTGTGGTATCCCACCCACGCCGGCCGATATCGCCCCTGCGAATCCGTGCGGTGCTCGACGTGCCCCCGGAGTCGCACGATGGTCGCGAACTCGGGCCGCATCAGTTCCCACGGCGTGCCGAAGCGCAACCAGTACTCCGGTCTTTCAACTTGCCAGCCGTTCTCGATCTCCTGGTGGAACATCCCGTGTTCGTAGCGAATGCTGTAGCCATACACCGGATAACCCTGAGACGCGGCCGAATCCATGTAGCAGGCGGCCAGGCGCCCCAGACCACCGTTGCCCAGGCCGGCGTCCGGCTCAACGTCGAAGATGTGATCGAAATCGCTGTCTTCGGAAACGACGCTGCAGCACTCACCATACAGGCCCAGATTGACCAGATTGTTGCGCAGGAGCCGACCGAGCAGGAACTCGAGCGACAGGTAGTACACTCGTTTCACGTCCTGCTTGGCGTATGCGGCCTGCGTCTGGATCATCCGCTCGACGGCCAAGTCCCGGACCGCCAGCG
This sequence comes from Phycisphaerae bacterium, assembly GCA_035384605.1. Lineage (NCBI taxonomy): Bacteria > Pseudomonadati > Planctomycetota > Phycisphaerae > Phycisphaerae bacterium. The sequence goes on along the minus strand of DAOOIV010000005.1, from coordinate 63,022 downwards.
CGAGACTGACGTACTTGTCGTGGGGTGTCGCCCCTTCCCAGTGCTTGCCTTGGCTCAGTCTGAGGTGCTGCAAGGCCCGGTCGATCAGCTTGCTACGACCGGCGATTCGCTCTTGACCCTGTTGAATGGCCGCTGCGACTTTGATTTGGAGTTTCCGCGTGGACACCTGCTGCCCCATAATGAGCTCCTGATCCGACGTTCCGGGTTCTCAAGACAGAGGCCTGCCTCGGCTCCTGAGGCTGCCGCCAGGGTAGGCTTGACTGAGTTGTCTGAAACCTAAGTCTACATGATGTCGTCATCCCTGGAAAGATGCCGGAAACCGCGCGCTCCGGCGTGACGGATCATCGCCAGGACAGAAAACGACCGAAACGCATCCGTATTGCCCGACAAGACAATTGTAACGGCTATGCCCGCGGCGTATATTGAGCGGCTGACTGAACCGGCGCGGATCAGTGAGTGGAGGAACTGGCAGGGATGCCAAAAAACTGGACAATCATCCCGGCATGGCCAGAGTGTGCCGCGGCTGCGAGGCGACTGGGCATTCATCCCCTGCTGGCCCAGGTGCTGCACAACCGCGGCGTGGCCGATCCCGATGCGGCACGACTTTTTCTCAACCCGGAATTGAAGTGCCTGCTGGCGCCGGAGACTCTTCCCGGGGCAGTCGAAGCTGCCACTATCATCGCCCGCAAGATTCGCGAGCGGCGACCCATCGTCATTTACGGCGACTATGACGTCGACGGCATCACGGCAACGGCCATTCTCTGGCACCTGCTGACGCTGGCCGGGGCTCGGGTCTGTTTCTACGTGCCCAATCGGCTGGAGGAAGGATATGGGGTCAACGCCGAGGCGCTGCGACAGATCCGACAAGACGGGGCCGATACGGTGATCACCGTGGACTGTGGTATCACTGCGGTGAAAGAAGCAGAGATTGCCCGTGAGATCGGCCTGACGCTGATCATTACCGACCATCATTCGCCCGGCGCGACGCTGCCCGAGGCCGACGCCATCGTCCACCCAACCGCCGCCGGGGCTTACGCGAACCCGGACATCTGCGGGGCCGGAGTGGCGTTCAAGCTGGCCTGGGCGGTGGCACGCATGCTTTCCCAATCGGAGCGGGTTAAGCCCGAGTTCCGCAAGTTTCTCATCGACGCGACCAGTCTTGCGGCGCTGGGAACTATCGCCGACGTCGTGCCGCTGAGCGGCGAGAACCGCATTCTGGCCCGATTCGGTCTGCTGGGTGTGAACGATACGCGGCTCATCGGCCTGCGGGCCCTGATTGAATCAGCCCGGCTCTCGGACCAGAAGATCGACAGCGAACACGTGGGCTTCTGGCTGGCACCGCGACTCAATGCCGCGGGGCGCATGGGCCACGCTCGAATGGCCGTCGAGCTGCTGACCCTGGCTGACGCCCCGCGTGCCCGAGAGATTGCCGCCTACCTGGAAAGCCAGAACCGCGGGCGGCAGGCAGTCGAACGACAGATCCTCAAGGAAGCGTGCGGGATGATTGACGCCGGCAACCTGGCCGGAGACGCCCGCCGGGCGATCGTCCTGGCCTGCGAAAAGTGGCACGCGGGCGTGATCGGCATCGTCGCCTCGCGCATCGTGGATCGATATTGCCGCCCGACGGTGTTGATCTCGCTGGAAAACGGTCAGGGACAGGGCTCGGCCCGCAGCATCCGAAACTTCAAGATGCACCAGGCGTTGGCCGAGTGCTCGGATCACCTGGAGGCGTTCGGCGGACACGCCATGGCCGCCGGCCTGCGCATTCGGCATGAAAACATCGAATCATTCACCGAAAGATTTGTTGAGCTGGCCAACCGGACATTGACGTGCAAGGATCTCGAACCCTCGCTGAGGCTGGATGCCGAGATCGGGCTGAACGACCTGCCGGATGCTCTGGTCCACGAGTTGCAGAGGCTCCAGCCTTTTGGCGTGGGCAACCCCAAACCGAAGTTCGCATCGGGCATCCTGCAACTCGCGGGCGAGCCGCGGCTGGTGGGCAAGAACGGTCAGCACTTGCAGTTCGCACTGACGGATGGTCGGATCACGCGCAAGGCCATTGCGTTCAACCAGAAGGATGCGCTCCGGCCTTTGCTCGACCACCGTCGTTGCAGGGTGGCCTTCGAACCTATTCTCGACACGTACAACGGGCGAACGTCGGTCAAGCTGCAAGTCATTGACATGGCATTTCCGGAATGACGCGGCGAAGGCAGGTCTCCGCGTGAGCACGCTGCTGATCTTGAGTCGCAGACCGGAGAGTCCGATTTGAAATCTCAAATCTCACATCTCAGATTGCGCAGTCCTGGGCCTGGGCAAGACGAAGGATGAAAGCGGGGCAGACAACCCCCACATGACGGTCTCTTGTTTCGTTTCATCCCTATCCCTCATTCTTCATCCTTTTCTGAACCCTCAACTCATGCCTTGAAGTATCGCGCCTCGGGGTGATGGGCGATGATCGCCGAAACGGACTGTTCAGGAACCATCTGCAATTGTTCGGTCAGCCGGACGCCGATGCGCTCCGGGTGGAGAATCCGCCAGAGTTTGACTTGGTCCTCGAGGTTCGGGCACGCGGGGTATCCGAAGCTGTAGCGACTCCCCTGGTAGCCTTGTTGAAGGAGCTTGCGCAACTCAGGGGCATCCCGACCGGCGATGCCCAGTTCAACCCGGACTCGCTTGTGGGTCCATTCGGCCAGTGATTCGGCCCCTTCGACGCTCAGGCCGTGCAAGTAGAGATAGTCGGTGTATCGCCCCGCTTCGAACCATTCGCGAGCGACCTCGCTGGCGTGCGGGCCCATGGTCACGACCGACATGCCGATCACGTCGTATTGCCCCGTTGACTTCGGCCGCCAGAAATCGGAGAGACACCACCAGGGGGGCTTCTGCTGGCGCGGGAAATCGAACCGGACCAACTCGCGATCTCGATCTTGCGGGTCGTAGATGATCAACGAGTTGCCCTCGCTCTGGCAGGGCCAGTAGCCGTAGATCACCTTGGGTTGAAGGATGTTCTCGGCGTTGCAGCGAGCCACCAGGTCGCGATAGATCGGCCGCACGGTTTCGTCGAGAAAGCGGTCGAATTCCTCCTGCGGACGGCCGCGCTTCTTGAATTGCCACTGGCTCTGGAAAAGCATGAATTCGTTGATGAACGACAAGGCCTCGGTCAGCGGGATGTTCTCGATGACCTGCGCCCCCCAGAACGGCGGGGTGGGGATGGAAACATCGGTCGCAATGCCGCTCCGCTCGATGCGATCGTCTCGGAGGACCGCCGGGCGCGGAGTCGATGAGCGGGCACAGCCCGACCCCATTTCGTACTCGCCGGGATCGGAACCTCCCGCCGTCTGTACGGGAATCGATTGCACCCCCTGCTCGCAGATTCGCCGCATCAGGCCCAACCCCTCGAACGCGTCCTTGGCATAGAACAACGAGCCTCGATAAAGGGGACGCAGCTCTCTTTCGACGTAGGACCGGGTCAGCGCCGCCCCGCCGAGAATCACCGTCGGCGTCAGCCCGCGTTCGTTAAGCACCAGCAGGTTGTCGCGCATCACAAGAGTGCTCTTGACCAGCAGGCCGGACATGCCGATGACCTGGGCCTTGTGCTCCTGCCAGGCGTCGATCATCGCTTTGATCGGCACCTTGATGCCCAGATTGTGAACCTTGAAGCCGTTGTTGGTCAGCAGAATGTCCACCAGATTCTTGCCGATGTCGTGGACGTCGCCTTTAACCGTCGCCAACACGATCGAGCCCCTGCCGGTCGCATCGGTACGTTCCATGAACGGCTCGAGATGAGCAACGGCGGTCTTCATCGTCTCGGCCGACTGAAGCACGAACGGAAGCTGCATCTGCCCCTCGCCGAACAGCTCGCCGACAGCCTTCATGCCCGGTAGTAGCAGCTCATTGATGATCTGCAGAGGTTTGTAGGTTTTCATCGCCTCATCGAGATCATCCGTCAGACCGGTGCGGTCGCCGTCGATGATCCGCTGTTTAAGCCGCTCCTCGATGGTGGCTGGCGGGCGTGCGGCGGCTTCGGGCCGACTGACGGCATCGTCGCCGAACTGAGCCAGAAGATCGGCCAGAGGGTCATACCCCTCCTGGCGATCGTCGAAGATCAGTCTGCGGGCGATCTCGCGAAGCTTCGGGTCGATCTTGTAGAGCGGCTGGAAGCCGCCGGCGTGGACGATGGCCGCGTCGAGCCCCCGCTCACGAGCATAGTGCAGGAAAACACTGTTCAGCACCTGCCGAGCCGCCGGCTTGATGCCGAAGCTGATATTGCTGACGCCCAGAACCGTGTGACAATCGGGCAGTTCCTGCTTGATGCGGCGAAGGGCTTCAAGCGTTTCGAGGCCGAGTCGGCGGTCCTCGGCGTTGCCGGTACAAATAGTGAAGGTCAGCGGATCGAACAGGAGGTCGCTGGACCGCAGCCCGTACTTACCGGTCGCCAGATCGTGCAGGCGGCGCGCAATCCCGACCTTGCGGTCCGCCGTCTTGGCCATGCCTTCCTCGTCGATGGCCAACGCGACCACCGCCGCCCCATACTTCCGGCAAATGGGCAGAATCTCGGCGCAGCGCTTCTCGCCGTCTTCAAGGTTGACGCTATTGACGATACATCGGCCGCCAACCAGTCTCAGGGCCGCCTCGATGACCGAAGCCTCGGTCGAGTCGATCATTAGTGGCACGGGCACCTCGGTGGCCAAGCGGGCAATCAACCGGGTCATATCCGCCATCTCGTCGCGGCCGACGTAGGCGGTGCACACATCGATCATATGACTGCCGGCCCGAACCTGGTCCTTGGCCATCTCTACCATGCCGTCGAAGTCCTCGGCGGCCAGCATTTCACGGAACTTCTTCGAGCCGTTGGCGTTGGTTCGCTCGCCGATGATCAGAAAACTGTTGTCTTGGCGAATGGTGATGCTCTGGTAGAGACTGGAGACGCTGGGCTCAAATCGGGGACTCCGCGGCGCAGGCCTGCGCCCTTTCATAGCCTTGACCACCTGAGCCATGTGCTCGGGCGTCGTCCCGCAGCAGCCGCCGACCATGTTGACCCCATCCTGCTCGACGAATTCAACCAGCCGGCGGGTGAGGTCCTCGGGCGACAGGGGGTATCTCGGCTTCCCATCCACCAACTCGGGCAGGCCGGCGTTGGGCACGACGCTGATCCGGCGCGTGCAGTGTTCGCTGAGATAGCGGATATGTTCGCTCATCTGTTCGGGGCCGGTTGCGCAGTTGAGGCCGATGACTTCGATCTGCGGATAGGCATCGAGCACCGTCAGGGCGGCGCCGATGTCACAGCCGACCAGCATGGTGCCGGTGGTTTCCATGGTGACCTGGACCATGACCGGCACGCGACGGCCGCATTCGGCGAAGACTATCTCCGCGGCCGCCAGTCCGGCCTTGGCCTGCAGGATGTCCTGACACGTTTCGAAAAGGAGTGCGTCGACGCCCTCGTCCATCAGCCCGCGGATCTGCTCGGCGTAGCTGTCCTCGAGCTCGTCGAAGGTGACTTGTCGAAGCGAGGGCAGTTTCGTGCCCGGGCCGATCGAGCCGATGACGAATCGCGGATGATCGGGGGCGCTGAAGCGGCGGCAGGCCTCACGGGCGATCCGGACGGCCGCGCGGTTCAATTCGCGAGTCTGCCCGGCGAGTCCGAACTCGGCCAGAACGATCTTGTTGGCTCCGAAGGTGTTGGTCTCAACGGCGTCGCAGCCGACTCCGAGGAATCGCGCGTGGATCTCGCATACTACGTCCGGACGCGTCAGGCAGAGAATCTCGGTGCAGTTTTCCAAGCCGCGGTAGTCAGACAACGGCAGGTCGAACGCATGGACGCTGGTTCCCATCGCCCCGTCGAGGACCATGATGCGTTCATCGAGTGCCCGTAAGAAAGCCGAATCCATACTCGCTCCGTCAGGCCGATCGCCAACTGGGGATCGTAGTCCTCGTGGCCTCGGTCGGCAATCGGCCGGCAACCACGTGATTATCGACCAAAACGCGGATAGGATACCGGCCCATAGAAGGAATTCGACCAGTGGGTGTGCGTACCATATCCCTGACGGAGGATTGGGATCTTACCGGTCCCGATGGGCTCGAAGCCCTTGGCACACCGGGTCGGCAGAGAAGCAGAGGAGAAGTGCCGTGGCCAAGACATGGAAAGCCGGTGTTATCGGTTGTGGATCGGTTGCTCAACATCTTCATCTGCCCGGGTACATGCGGACGCCGGGCGTCGAGCTGGTCGCTGCCTGCGACCCGGAGCCGGCGCGACACAAGGAGGTGCGACAAATCAAGAAGAACCTGCACCTGTACCGCGATTACCGGGAGATGCTCGCCCGTGAGGAACTGGACGTGATCTCGGTGGCCAGCCCGAACAGATTTCATGCCGAGCATGCCGTTGCGGCCCTCGAACACGGCGCCCACGTCCTGCTGGAAAAGCCTGCGGCCCTGAGCATGAGGGAAATCGCGGCCATCAGAAAGGCCTTGGCCAAGAGCGGCCGACAGTTGATCGTGGGCTTTTCGCAGCGGTTCAGCCGCGGCAACCGGAAGCTCAATGCCCTGGTTCGCGGCGGGGTCATCGGCGAGCCTTACATGATCCGGATCCGCTTTGCCCACTCTGGCCCGTACCCCGGCTGGGCCAAGGACCCCTGGTTTTATAGTCCCGTCAAGGCCGGCGGCGGGGCTCTGCTGGACATGGGCATCCATGCGATCGACCAGGCTCAATGGCACATCGGACCGGTGAGAAGCGTCCAGGCCCACACCGCCACGCTGCGCAAGAAAATCAAGGTGGAGGACAACGCGGTGCTGCTGCTCGAATTCGCCGGCGGCAAAGCCCTGGGTTACATCGAGGTAGGGTGGACCAGCCCGTCGGGCTTCAACGGCATCGAGGTGATGGGCGACGAAGGCTGCATTATCACCGACTACACCGGCGTCATGCGCTTGACGACGGGAAAGGTGACGCCGGACACCAAGGCCCGGCTCAAGCTGAAGACCCGAGTGATCGACAAGGCGCCCACCACCGGCGGCTGGTCGGTTGAAATCCAGGAAGTGGTCAAGGCTTTTCGGCGAAACAGCAACCTCGGCAGCGGCATCGACGCCGGCGGCTCGGCCCTGGCAGTGGCCCTCGCCGCCTACGAGTCCTCGCGGACCGGAAAGCGCGCCAAGGTAGCAAGCATCAGGTAGCCTTCCCCCTCAACCAGGCCGCCCTTCCCCCCTTGGCAAGGGGGGACAAAGGGGGGTTCTGCTCGACCGAGAATCCCTTCTTGGTCGCACCTTGGCGCAATCCCTCACCGCGAGTGAGGGCGAAAGAGGCTCGGCCCAGGCACGTCCTGAGCCTGAACCGACCGAATCATCGAATCTCAACCCGATCGCCGACCAGCCTGAGGCGTCCTTCGGCATACAACCGGATCGCCTCCGGATATGCCAGGATTTCCTGCTCGAAAACGCGAGCAGCAAGCGTATCGGCATCATCGCCGGGCAGGACGGCGACCTTGCGCTGCAGGATAATCGGCCCGGCATCGTATTCGTTGTTGGCGAAGTGGACGGTGCAGCCACTCTCCTTGTCGCCGCTGGCCAGCACCGCCTCGTGGACGTGATGCCCGTAGAAGCCTTTGCCGCCGTGCTTGGGCAGCAGGGCCGGGTGGATGTTCATCACCCGCCCGAGCCAGCGGTCTGGGATCCGCCAGTAGCAGGTCCAGCCTGCCTGGCAAGCTAACTGCACGTCATGAGCTTCCAGGGCTTCGACGACCAGTCGGCTGAACTCGGCCTCGTCGGGGTGCTCTTTCTTTCGGATGACAACCACCGGCAGGCCGGCGGCCCGTGCCCGCTCGACGCCCTTGACGTCCGGCAGCGACGAAATCACCACCGCGACCTCGGCCGGCAGTTGTCCTGCCTTGATCAGCTCGATGAAGTTCTGCAGCGTCCGCCCGCTGCCGGAGATCAGAACGCCGAGTCTCAGTTTCTGGTTTGCGTTGCCCATATCATCGTACCCTTGGTATTCCCTGACCCGACAGAGGGCACTGAAACATCGTTAACCACGTGCTTGTCGCGAGTACGCATTCTCCCACCGGCAGTCATCGTACTCGCCTCTCGACACCATCACCACTGCATCGTCGGCGTAGTCGCCGTTCATCCAATTGTGCCCTGCCTTGCCGGAGGTTGCCAGATGCTCGATCTTCTCTACAACCTCGAGCCACCCATCTTCCGAATACTGCCAATCGAAGCAAAGTAGTCCACCCGCGTTTTCCCGCAAGCGCAAAACCAGGTCTTGCCCGACGGGGTGCGCTGTCAGTTGCAGGCCTCCTTGCGCGGTAACAAATGGCAGAGCGTGTATGGGGATCGGTTGACTCGCTGGGTCTTCCAGGACGCGCAACCTCTTCGCCAGGACCAGCAGGTCGGCCGCCTCTCCGGTGATGAGGATGGTGTCCTCGCCCAGGAACTCACGAAAGTAGGCCATCCGAAGCATGCTGCTGAGCCCCGCTCTTGTTCGCAATCCCAATCAACTGCCGGCCACGAAGCATGGAGTCAACAGGCACGATCAAATCGGTGTCGGCGCCGATCATGATCGGCCCTGGCGAATCGCCCTCTGCAAAAAGGCATCAGTTAGCGGCTTGCCCCGCGTACCTGCCACTTCCTGATTTCTTCCAGCGTGGGCCGTTTCGTTTCATCTCGCAGGGCCGATTTCAGAATGGCAGTGGCCTCCTGGTTCAGACTCCGGCGGGTGCGGGCCGCACGGCGCTTAAGCCTGGTGTGGACCTCGGGCGGGACGTTCTTGAGCAACAATCCAGCCATGACCTGAGTCTCCGATACCGTTTTGGTATCACCATTGTATCGCTCGGGAGAAAGCGGAACACCGGGTCCCGCAGACCTACCCTGCCGTCTCGATCTCGAGCTCCACCGCCATGCCCTCGATTTCGCCCGTGTGTTTGGCTGTTACGAGCGACGGATCGAGCCTCAGATCAACCGCCAGCGTCTCATGGCGGATGTATTCGTCATGAGCCTTGATCGCCTCGGCCAGCGGGCCGGTCGCATTGATCCGCAGCCGGATGCGAGCCTGGTAGTCCAGGTTCTCGGCCTTGCGGGCGGTCTGGATCAGGTGGACCACGTCGCGGGCTAGGCCCTCGGCCTTGAGTTCCTCTGTCAGCTCGGTGCTGAGTACTACCACCGCCGTGCGGCCCTGGGCGGCCACCCATCCCGACTTGGCCTTGAGAGCCACCTGCACATCATCCGGAGTCAGCTCCACCGTCTGTCCGGCGACATCCAGCGAGACCTTGCCCGTTTCATCGAGCTTGCGGCGCAAGGCGGCCGCATCCGCCGTGGCCAGCGCCTTCTGAATCTGCGGAGCCAGCTTGCCAAACTTGGGGCCGATGGACTTGAAATTCGGTTTGACTTCGTAGGTGACGTACTGGTCGGCGTTCGTGGCGAACTCGATCCGCTTCACGTTCAGTTCATCGGCGATCAACGGTAGATGCCCTTCGAGCCACTGCCGGTGCGAGGGATCGGCCAGCACCACCTCGACCACGGCCAGCGGCTGGCGAACCTTGATCTTCGCGTCCATGCGGGCCGATCGGCCGAGCGAGGCGATCTCGCGGACAACCGCCATCTCTTCCAGCAGCGACCTGTCGATCGCCTCCTCATCGGGCACCGGGTAATCGCACAGGTGTACGCTTTCCGGAGCATCCGCGAACTGCGATCGAACGAGATTCTGATAGAGAGACTCGGCAAAAAAGGGCACGAACGGGGCAATCACTTTGCTCAGTTCGCTCAGGCACGTCCACAGTGTTTGATACGCGGCGTTCTTGTCGGCGTCCATCCCGCTGCGCCAGAACCGGTCGCGCGAGCGGCGGACGTACCAGTTGCTCAGACCGTCAACGAAATCCACCAGCCGCCGGCATGCGGGGTAGTTTTCGTAGCGATCCATCGAGGCCCGGACGTCGGCGATCGTCTGATGGAGCTCGGCCATGATCCAGCGATCCAACTCGCTCAGTGTGGGACCGGCGTTCCGCCGGCCCGATTGACAGGCTGAAAACCGGCGGGCCGGAAGCCCGCTTTGCACCGGAGACCACTTGTCGATATTCGCGTAGATCACGAAGAAGCTGTAGACGTTGTACAGCTTGATGAGAAACTCGCGCTGATCGGTGGCGATGGACTCCTCCTTGAAGCGCGCGCCGGTCCAGGGGGCCTGACCGCTGAGCATCGACCACCGCATGGCGTCGGCCCCTTCGCGATCGAAGATATACGTCGGCTCCTTGTAATTCCGCTTGCTCTTGGAGAGCTTTTTGCCGTCCTCGCCGCAGACCAGGCCGAGCACGATGCAGTTGCGGAAGGGGTGAGGATACGGCTGAGCACTGAGTGCTGAGTGCTGGGTGCTACTCTTCTCCCCAAACAACATCGTGCTGATCGCCAGCAGGGTGTAGAACCACCCGCGGGTCTGATCGATGGCCTCGCTGATGAAGTCGGCCGGGAACCGCTGCTTGAACAACTCGACGCTGCCCGGCTTGTGGGGATAACCCCACTGGGCAAAGGGCATCGCCCCGCTGTCGAACCAGCAGTCGATCACCTCGGGCACGCGGCGCATCCGGGCTCCCGGAGCAAAAGGCGAAGCGTAGGTGATGGCGTCGATATACGGCTTATGCACCTTGAGGTCGTCGATGAGCCCCGGGTTGGCGGCCTTGGCCTTTTCCCAGACGTCCATGCCGCTGACGCCGGGCTTGGCGGTCAATTCGGCATATGAGGCGATCGCCTCCTGCTTGCCCGTCTTCTCGCACTCCCAGATCGGCAACGGCGTGCCCCAGAAACGTTCGCGGGACAGGGCCCAGTCAACGTTGTTTTCCAGGAAGTCTCCGAACCGCCCGTCGCGGATGTGCTCGGGCAGCCAGTTGATCTTCCGGTTGTTGGCCAGAAAGGCATCGCGGAAATCGGTTGTCCGAATGAACCAGCTCTTGCGGGCGTACTGGATCAGCGGATCGTCTTCCGCTCGCCAGCAAAACGGGTAGTCGTGGCGATATTGCTCGCGTTTAAGCAGCAGTCCCTTGTCCTTGAGCCAACGAATGATATCCGCGTCGGCTTCCTTGCAGAATCGTCCGGCGAAGTCCGTCGCCTCGGGCGTGAACTTGCCGTCCGGGGCAATCAATTGCAGGAAGCCCAAGCCCTTTTCGCGACCGATGCGGTAATCGTCTTCGCCGAACGCCGGGGCGATGTGCACGATGCCCGTACCCGTGTCGAGCGTCACAAAGTCGGCCGTGATCACCTCGTACGCTTTGCCCCCTTCCGGGCGGGCATAAGAGAACAACGGCTCATACTCGATGCCGACCAACTCGGAGCCCTTCACGACCTTGATAGTGCGCAAATCCTTCTCAACGTCGACTGGCAAACCCTTGAAAACAGATGGAATAAGGGCCTTGGCCAGGATGAACTCCTCATCTTCGACCGAGACATGGGCGTATTCCACGTCGGGATGCACAGCCAAGGCAACGTTGCTCGGCAACGTCCAGGGCGTGGTCGTCCAGGCCAGCAGGCTGGTCTTCGGCCGACCTTTGATTCGGAAGCGGACGGTGATCGAAGGGTCGTCCACCGCGCGATAGCCCTGCCCGACCTCGGCCGACGACAAAGCCGTCCCGCCCTGAGGCCACCACCAGACGATCTTGTGGCCCTGGTAGAGCAGCCCTCTGTCGAACAGCGTCTTGAGCGCCCACCAGACGCTTTCGACATAGGACTGATGGTAGGTAACGTAGGCTTCTTCAAGATTGATCCAGAAGCCCAAGCGCCGCGTCAGATCCTCCCACTCCTTGGTGTAGCGGAACACGCTCTGCTGGCAGAGGTGGATGAACTTTTCGATGCCGTACGCCTCGATATCTTGCTTGGTGTGGATGCCGAGTCCCTTGCAGACCTCGGCCTCAACCGGCAGGCCGTGCGTGTCCCATCCGGCCTTCCGGTGACAGTAGTGACCAGTCATGGTCTTGTACCGGGGGAAGACGTCCTTGATGATCCGCGTCAGGCAGTGCCCCGGGTGTGGCAACCCGTTGGCCGTCGGCGGCCCTTCGTAAAACACGAACGATGGGCGGCCTTCACGCTGCTTCAGCGATTTCTCGTAAATGCCCGCCTCATCCCAGAACCGCGATACCTCAGCCTCAGCTTTTGGAAAATCGAATTGTGTCGGTACTTCCTTAAACATAAGTGCTTATGCCTTCAGCAGTTGCAAATCGCTCCCCCGCGGCTGTCATGCCCAAGGCCGGCAACGCCAAGTCTGCACCCGGCCGGGGTGCTCGAGTTCGGAAAGGGTGTATGTTAGACAGAATGCTCCCGACTGCCAACGGAGCGACGGCCAACTGGCAGACACAGAATACCTGCTGCCCGAACGCCATCCCGCCAAGCCTAAGAGGCATCGAGGAGTTGCGGTTGTCTACCTCTCCTTCGGTGTCGACGCCTGCATCCAGAAGAAGAGATAGTAGATCTCGCTGGCAAACTCGTAGCTTCCGGGACCGCGATCCCGGTCTTTCCGAATCGCCCCGAGTTCCTCCATTCTACGCAGGAAGTTATCGAACACCTTGGCCTCCGTGGGTGTCAATCGGGCAACCGCGTCCTTGCGGGTGAATCGATGCTCAAACGGTTCCTTGGCAATCTTGCGCAGGATCCCCTGATACTTTTCGCTACGGATCGCGGCGGTTACCTTAGGTTCGACGTACTTTGCCCCGATGACCTCGGCGCCACGGATGATTCCTTCGAGGGCGTCATTCAGGTCAATGTGATTGTCCGCATCGGTCTTGAAGACAGCATCGCCCAACTCATGCATGAAAACAGGGTAACCGCCGGAGTACCTGGCGAGGAGGTCGAGAACGTCCTCGTCGACCTCAGCGTTAACCTTGGAGAATGCTCGCCTGAAGAAATCGATCGTTTCCGGCTGGTCGAAGCGACGGATCTCAACGATCTCGAAAACGCGGTCGAGCGAGGGTTGAACATTCACAAGCTGCCGTCGTCGTTCCGGGAGGCCCACGAGCACAAGCGTCAGCGGAAAGGCGCTCGCCGTGGTCGCGAACTCATCGACCAAGCTCTTGAGCCAGTTGGCAAATGGAGGGGCGGAGGCCAGGCCGTTAATGTCATCAAGAATAAGCAGGATACCTTCCCGCTCCTCGCCGAATTTGTTCAGGAGGTTCTTCATGGTCGGAATGAAGTCGCTGACCGCCCGGTTGAGTATTTGTCCGGAAGCGGAGAACTCAACAGACATTCCGAAGATATCCATCTGCTTAATGTGATCTCCGAGAAAGTCCTTGATCTTGCCGAACCAGGGCTGGTTCGCGCTCTCGCGCAGAAGACGCTCGAAAATGCGGCGAGCCATTTCTTCAAGAGTACTCACCCCTCCGAGGAAGACGTGAATGGGTAGGATTCGCAGATCACGCTCCGCCAGCGACTGCACGAAGGTGCAGATTGAGCTCTTGCCGATGCCCCGTTCGCCGGTCACAAACAGTCTCTCGATGGTCTTCTGGGCGATTGATTTCCGGATGCTCCCGATCATCGTCTGGATTTCCTGGGAGCGGCCGATGAAGAATTCCAGCGGAACCGGAACGCCGGGCGTAAATGGCGAATACTCCTTGAGCATGGGGCGTCCTCCTGCCAACATGGTAGACGGAACACTCGCGACTGCCAATGGAGAGACGATGGTCGCTTACTCCGGCGGGTTTGTCGGATCAGACAGGGGCAATTCGATCGGGGCTGTTATGACAGGGAAGCCCCCTCTCGGCTCGTTTCGCCCGATCACGTCGAAGCTCTCCCACGGACCCCATCGCCACCGAGCGAACAAGGTGATGCCGATGGCGATAACAAATGTCGCCGCGAAAGCCCACGGACCGACCGACCCCAGGTCCGGCCGAAGCCGGGCCACCAGCACACCGCCGCCGATCAGAATGATCCACACCTCGACCGCACCGACGATGGACGACCACATGGTATCACCCGCTCCGCGGAGAGCGCAACTGTGTGTGATGGCAATGGCATCGAAAAACTGGAATACGGCCGCATAGATGAATAGTGTCGTGCCCAACCGAACCACGGCTGGATCAGGACTGATGAAACGCATCAACCACTCGCCGTAAACGACGAACAACAAGGCCATCAGGCTCATGTAGGCCGCATTGAACGCCGTGCCGATCCACGTGATTCTTCGAGCCAGCGTCGGGTGTCCCTGCCCAATGGCCTTGCCCACCGCTGTGCTCACGGCCATGCCGATGCCGACGGCCGGCATGAACGAGACCTCAAGGTAACGAAAAACGCCGCCGGTGGCCGCCAGATCCGCCGTCCCGAACCGGCCGATGATCGCCAACTGGAAGACGGTCCAGGCCGCGATGTCGGTGAGAAACGCCGCACCGGCCGGCCAGCCCACCCAGCATAGCCGGCGCATCTTCTCGCGGTCCCACCGCCATGCCTTCCGCGGCTGGAATCTTGATGCCGCTGAGCTGAAGTACATCACCGAGAACTGGAAAACCGCGCGGACAACCGTGGCCACGACCGTGCCCCAGGCCGCCCCGGAAACGCCCATGGCAGGAAAACCCAGCTTGCCCAGAACCCAGGCATAGGTCAGAACGACGTTCACCGAGACACTGAGGAAGGCCGAAACGGTGTTGATCCCCGGACGGTGGATTCCGTTAAAGAAGTTGTCGAGAGAGATCGTTGCGGCGGCGATTCCGAGGCTCAGCAAGCGAATGTGGAGGTATTGCACCTCCATGGATGTAACGGTCGGCTCGTGACCGAACATCTGATAGAACGCAGGCACGAACGGCCAGAGCATCAGGGCGCCCATGCCGTACAGCAGTGCCATCCAGATACCCTGCCAGGCGTAGGCGGCGCAGTCGCGTTCACGCCCCGCCCCCAGCGACTGGCTGACCATCGTCGTGACGCAGGTCATCGTCCCCATCGGCATCGCCAGCAGGGTGATGAACGTCAGGCTCGCGGAGGAGATGGCCGCTTGAGCCTCGGAAGCGGCCGACATCTGCTTGACGATCACGAAGTCGGTGAAGCTCATCAGCGTCTGAGCTACCGTGCTGGCGACGTTCGGCACGGCCAGCTTGAGCAGCACGGCCGTGTCAAACCGCCAACTGCGGCCCAGCAGCGCCGGATCATCGCCGCCGGTGCGGCCACACACGACTAAGGGAACCGCTTCGTCAGAGGGCATCACTCAAGCTCGAAACAAAAACCCCGGAAGACACGTTGCTCCCGGGGCACGGATTTCCGCTTTGTCCATTGGCCAACAGCGTTGCTGTGACCGGCTGTGGCGCCGAATCATCGCCGCACCGGAGGCAGAGTTTTTACCGGGCTCGGAGCATGCCTGGTCCGGAGTACACCTCGTCCACCTGGTCACGCTGCCGCGGAGGGCTGGCCGTAACGTTATCCGCAGGCTGTGGGGCTGTCGCGTCCGGTTCAGGCTTGGGTTGGGCTGCCGTCGGTTCAGGATTATCCTGAGCGGTTGCGGCTCGGTCCGTCGGTGCCTCGGTCGGGTTTTCGTTGTCCGCAGCGGGGGTATCAGCAGCCCCCGGCGCCTCCTTGCCCCCAAGATCCGGCAACGGTTGGGCGGAGGCCTTAATGGAACTGTCAAGAGCTTGCACACTGACAGGTACGGGCGCCAATGCCGGGCCGTCACTCCCAATGTATCGAGGCGGCGGATCCGAATTGCGCCCGCAACCGCATGGCAGTAGCAGACCCAGACATAGGAGCATCAACGCATGCCGAATCATTCTGAGGCATCCTCCCCGGCAGGTATCCACAACCGAAGAGCATACGGACCCGAGGGGCGGGCGGTCAAGGCAACCCGATGATTCGCCGTGAGGCAGGGCTCGTGCTCTCTTTGTCCGCCACGTTCTGCGCCTATGCCCCGATGGCTTGCGGCCTTCGCGGCCAAAGGGCCCTGGGGGGGCGAAGGAGCGCTGCCCGCCACGGCAGGCCCGGTCGGCGAGCAACACAGCGGTCCTGCGGCTCGATCAAAGATGTCGTGCGGTCGCGAGCTTTTGTGTGGAAATACTTTCGTTGCCGCAACGTTACGCATTGTAGATAAGAGACTTGCGCGCCGGCACTTATCGGAACGACGACGGCGGTCAAAGGTCGCGTCCATACTTGAAGTGCGGTGGGCAACCAACCGGAATGCTGTGCTATGAACAAGCCCCTCCTCGCTGCCGCTGTCTGCGTGATGTCCGGCCTCGCGTCTGGCGAGGAGCCGCGGATCATCCCGCCGTTTGAAGTGGAGCGGCCGGTCGTATCGGCGAACGCCATCGACGACCTGGTGTGGCGCGCCCTGAAGAAGCGCGGCATCAAACCCGCGAATCCGTGTTCGGACGAGGTCTTTGTCCGGCGGGTTTACCTGGATGTCATTGGGACGTTGCCCGACCCCGTTGAGGTCAACGAGTTTCTGCAGGACCGCCGTCCGGACAAACGAGCCGCACTCATCGACACGCTGCTGAGCCGCGACGAGTTCGCGGACTACTGGTCATTGAAGTGGTGCGATCTGCTGCGGGTCAAGGCGGAGTTTCCGATCAACCTCTGGCCCAACGCCGTCCAGGCCTATCATCGGTGGATCCGCGACTCCATTCGCGAGAACAAACCCTATGACGAGTATGCTCGGGAGCTGCTGACATCGAGCGGGAGCAATTTCCGCGTCCCCCCGGTCAACTTCTATCGAGCGGTCCAGGGTCGTGAGCCCTCGGCCATTGCCGCGGCGGTGGCTCTCACCTTCATGGGGACGCGACTGGACGATTGGCCGGAGGCACGCCGCGCCGACATGGCCGTCTTCTTCTCGCGGATTGCATATAAGAAAACCGGAGAGTGGAAAGAAGAGATCGTCTGCCTGGATCCCGCACCAACCGGGCCTCTTGAGGCGGTTCTCCCGGACGACACGCGAATGCGGATCCCGGCGGATCAGGATCCGCGGATGACGTTTGCCGACTGGCTGATCAAACCCAACAACCCGTGGTTTGCCCGCAACATCGTCAATCGCGTCTGGTCGTGGCTGCTGGGCCGCGGGATCATTCACGAACCTGACGACATCCGTCCGGACAACCCGCCGGTGAATCCCGAATTGCTCGCCCGTTTGGAGAAGGAACTGGTGCAAGCCCGGTACGATCTGAAGCACGTCTACCGGCTGATCCTCAATTCCCGCACCTACCAGCAGTCATCGATCCCGCGCAGCGACCGTCCGGAGGCCGAGGCCCTGTTTGCGTGCTACCCGGTTCGCCGGCTGGATGCGGAAGTGCTGATCGACGCCTTGTGCCGGCTCTTCGAATCCACGGAGAGTTACATGAGTCCCATTCCGGAACCGTTCACGGTCATTCCGGGGTATGAGCGCACCATCACGCTGGCGGACGGCAGCATTACCAGTCAGTTCCTCGAAATGTTCGGGAGACCGCCGCGCGATACCGGCCTGGAGTCGGAGCGCAACAATCTGCCAACGGAAGCCCAGCGGCTTCATCTGCTCAATTCCAGCCATATTCAGAAGAAGATACAGAACAGTCCGCGCTTGCGGCGATTAATCAACAACAGCCGCGGAAACCGCCCTGCTCTGATCCGCGTCCTTTACTTGAACATTTTGTCGCGCTACCCGACGCCGGCCGAGCTGGCCGCCGCGGAGGAGTATTTCCAGACCCGAGGAGTGAAGCCCGACCAGGCGGTGAATGATCTGGCTTGGGCCCTGATCAACACCAAAGAGTTTCTATACCGGCACTAGCCGGGCCGGATGATGATCGTGAGGTTGCCCGAAATCGACTGAGGAATCCCACGTGAGCGGACAATACCCGGAAAAGATGATGACGCGGCGCGCCACCCTGAAGCAGGGGCTGTTGGGTGCGGCCGGGCTGGCTTTCCTGGATCATGAAAAAGCCTGGGCACAGCCCGCAGCCCAATCTGCCCACTCGACGACGAGGCCGGCCAAAGCCAGGGCGGTCATTCAGATATGGATGTGGGGTGGACCGTCTCACCTGGACACGTTCGATCCCAAGCCGGACGCGGGCCCGGACTATTGCGGCCCACTGAACAAACCGATTGCGACCAATGTTGACGGGATCCGAATCGGCGAATTGCTTCCCAAGCTGGCCCAGCAAGCCGACAAGTACTCGATCATTCGCAGCATGACCCACGGCGTGAACGCTCACGAAACGGCGTCCTACATCGTGCAAACGGGACGCAAACCCGACCGGCTCGTCTATCCCTGCGTGGGTGCGGTCGTGTCGGTGTTCAAGGGATATGACGGCGGCTACAAGGGGCTGGTTCCACCATATATCGTCCTGACCGAACCGCAGGGTCGCTTCTCGGAGGCAGGTTTTCTGGGACAGCGTTACAAACCGTTTGCCACGGGCGGTGATCCCAACCAATCGCGATTTGTGGTCGAGGGCATCGTGGCGGAAGGCATTTCGGACGAGAGGCAGCATAGCCGGCGCCAGTTGTTGCACAAGCTCGATTCACTCGGCCGGGCCATGCCGGCAAACGCTCAGTTCGCCCAGCTCGACCGTTGCGAGGAAAAGGCGTACGACCTGATGTTCGGAGAAGCCCGCAAGCTTTTCGATCTGTCCAGCGAGAAGGACGAGATCCGCGAACGTTACGGCCGTACGACCTTCGGCCAATCCTGCCTGATGGCCCGCCGACTGGTCGAAAGCGGAGTCCCCTACGTGACCATCAACTACAAGGGCTGGGACACCCACAAACAACACTTCGAGACGATGCGCCGCAAGCTGCCGGAAATGGACCAGGGTATGGCCTCGCTGCTTCAAGACTTGTCCGATCGAGGCCTGCTGGACGGCACGATCGTCTGGTGGAGCGGGGAGTTCGGCAGGACACCCAAGGTCCAGTGGGAAGCGCCGTGGAACGGCGGCCGCGGGCATTACGGCAACTGCTTCTCCGCCGTGGTCGCCGGCGGCGGATTCAAGGGCGGCCGTGTCGTCGGAGCCTCGGACGCCAAGGGCCAAGAGGTGGCCGCCCGACCGGTTTATCCGCAGGATCTGATCCGCAGCATGTACGAGTTGCTGGGCATCGATCCCGACGGCCCGCTGCCGAACGCGCGCGGCTTAGCCGTGCCGGTGTTGCCGGCCGCTGAGGGTGACGCACAGGGAGGCGGTCCTCTCAAGGAGATCATGTGATCACAGGGAGCACGGCCATGACCATATCCCGGCGATTGCCGCTGGCGGCGATAACCCTCTGGGCCGCCACCGCGTGGGGCCAGTCCAGCCAGAGAGAACCGCATATCGGCTATCTCTACCCCGCCGGCGGCCAACAAGGCAAAATCGTTTTGATCACGGTCGGCGGTCAGAACCTCAAGGGCGTCACCGACGTCTATGTCTCGGGCAGCGGGGTGCGCGGCACGGTCGTTCAGCACTTTCGACCGCTCAATGTCATCAGACAGGAGCAACGAGAAGCTCTCCAAAAGACAATGAGGGAACTGATTCAGAAGAGGATCGCCGAGCTACCCGGCGGCGGGTATGACTTCACGGCGCTCGGCCGGGAATTCGGCATCGCCAGGCCCGACGTGGTCGGGCCCACGGCCGCACGAAGGCAAGACGCCCCGGCCCCGAAGAACCCTCCCAAGAAAGACCGGCCTTCCCCGCAGGCAAAGCCGGACAACCAGGCAAAGGCGCCGGAAACACAACCCGCCGAGTTGCCGGAACATCCTCTGTTGTACGAGCTTGAGAAAAAGAGTCTCCGGGAACTGTTGCACATCAGACGTGAGTTGCTGAATCTCCGCAACAGGCAGCTCAATGCGCAGATCGCCGAGTCAGTTCTGATTCGAGTCGCCATCGAACCCAACGCCAAACCCGGCGACCGCGAGATCAGACTCGGAACACCTCTCGGCCTGACCAACCCCATGTGCTTCCAGGTCGACCAGCTCGCGGAGATCACCGAGCTTGAGCCCAACGACCCGCATGCCCCCAGTCTGCTGCCCGATGAGCCGCCCGCCGCCCTGCCTGTCATCGTCAACGGCCAGATCAAGCCGGGTGACGTTGATCGTTTTCGCTTTCGGGCCCAGAGGGGCCAGAAACTGGTGATCGAGACCTGGGCCCGGCACTTGGTCCCATACCTGGCTGACGCCGTCCCCGGCTGGTTCCAGGCAACTTTGGCCTTGTACGACGCGAGGGGCAAAGAAGTGGCCTTCGCTGACGATTATCGTTTCAATCCTGACCCTGTCTTGATGTACGAAGTTCCCGATGACGGCGTGTACACGGTGGAAATCCGCGATTCGATCTATCGCGGACGGGAGGATTTCGTCTACCGCATCGCTGTAGCGGAACGTCCTTTCATCACCCGGGTCTTTCCTCTGGGTGGCCAGATGGGCGTGCGAACGGCCGCCTCCATCGACGGCTGGAACCTTCCGGCCAAGCAGTTGTTCCTGGCCACCGCGGGGAGCACCGACGGTATCCGGCAAACCGCGCTGCGCCGCAACGACAATCGCTCAAACGAAGTCAGTTACGCGGTTGACACGTTGTCGGAATCCTTCGAGACCGAACCCAACGACACACCTGAGAAGGCTCGGCAAATCGAACTGCCGCGCATTATCAACGGCACCATCAGCCGGCCGGGCGACGTCGATGTGTTTAAGTTCACGGGCAAGGCCGGAACCGAGATCGTTGCGGAAGTCTGTGCTCGCAGGCTAGGCTCCCCGCTGGATTCGATGCTGCGGATGACCGATGCCTTGGGACGGGTGCTGGAATGGAACGACGATCATGAGGATAAGGAATCGGGGCTCCTGACGCATCACGCGGATTCGTACCTGCGCACCCGACTGCCGGAGGATGATGTGTACTACGTGTACCTGTCTGATTCCCAGCACCACGGCGGAAAACCGTACGCATATCGCCTGCGCTTGGGGGCTCCGCGTCCTGACTTCGCTCTGCGCCTGACGCCCTCCAGCATTAACGTGCGTGCAGGCGGCAACGCCATGGTGACGGTCCACGCGGTCCGCAAGGACGGGTTCGACGGCCGGATCGAAGTGGTTCTGAAGGACCCACCTGCAGGTTTTGCCCTCAGCGGCGCTCAAATTCCGTCCGGCCGCGACCAAGTGCGCATGACTCTCACGGCGCCTCAAATACCGCCGGATAAGCCCATTTCACTGCAATTAGAGGGACGCGCCGAGGTCGCAGGCCGAGTCCTGACCCGTCCGGTCGTGCCCGCCGAGGATATGATGCAGGCGTTCAGTTACCGGCATCTGACCCCATCGCAGGAGCTGATGGTTGCCACGATCGGCGGCAGACGCGGCGGACCTCCCATCGAAGTGGTCAACAAAGGGCCGGTCCGGATTCCTTCGGGTGGAACGGCCGAGGTGCAAATCAAGACGCCCGCCTACCGGATGCAACGAGAGCTGAAGTTCGAGCTTCGCGAGCCGCCGCGTGGCGTCACGCTTCAGGACGTTACCGGGGCACCTCAGGGCCTCAGGCTGGTGTTCAAAGCCGATGCGAGTGCTGCACAGGTCGGGTTTGCGGATAATCTGATTGTTGAGGTCTTCACGGAAGCTCCTGCGCGGGTACCAAGCTCCGGTGGGCAGAAAAAATCGCGAGCGTTTCTCGGTGTGTTGCCGGCCGTCCCGATCGAGATCTCGCCGCGATGAGAGGATGTCTTTGAAAGAGGTCGCGGATGGATTTCTATGCACATCACTGCGGGATACCCTCGGTGTCGGTCAACATCTCGCGGTTTCGGGGACCAAGCGGGGTTGATGAGTATCACTTGGTCGTGACGCCCACCAAATATGGGAGCGTCAATGCCCAGTTGGAGTGGGTGGCTCACGCCTACCACAAGACCCTGGAATCGATCGGACTGGATGCCCGGACGGCGGTCCTGCGACGATTCTTCTGCAGCGATCTGCACAACCAGGCTGAGGCACTCGATGCCTGTCCGATTTCACGTTGCGGCAACGCGGACGATCCCTGCGCCATTTCGCGGGTTGGCCAGCCCCCCGGTCCGCCGGCAAAAGTGATACTATGGGCTTATCACGTACGTGACCGCGGCAACGAACTGGAGAAAAGCCTTCGAGGCGCCCATTTGACGCTTCGGCGGGGAGATTTATCGCACCATTGGACGACCGGTCTGACCTGCACGACCGGCCACGGTTCATACGGTCAGACGCGCGGCATCTTCGATCGGTACAACGCTTTGCTATGCGAACAGGGCATGACTCTGGCCGATCATGTGATGCGCACGTGGCTTTTCGTCCGGGACATCGACGCCAACTACCAAGGTCTGGTCGCCGCCCGGCGGGAGTTCTTCGCGGAACATGGATTGACTGCCGATACGCATTTCATCGCCAGTTCCGGTATCGGAGGCTCCAGCGCAGACCCCGCCGCGATTGTGACCCTGGACGCCTACGCCATTTCCGGGGTGCGGCCGGAGCAGATCCGGTTTCTAGCGGCGCCCGATCACCTCAGCCCGACCTACGTCTACGGAGTAACCTTCGAACGAGGGACTTCCGTCGCCTACCGGGATCGCAAGCATGTCATCATCTCGGGCACCGCCAGCATCGATCACCAGGGCAAGATCCTATACCCCGGCGACGTGTCCCGGCAGCTCGACCGCACGCTCGAGAACATCGAGGCTCTGCTCGACCATGCCGGCGCAACGGTGAACGATATGAGCGCATTCATCGTGTACATCCGCGACCCGAGCGACCACATGATTGCGCAGCAACAAATGCGCGACCGTTTTGGCCACGCGCCGATTGCGGTCCTTGTAGCGCCGGTGTGCCGGCCGGGATGGCTGATCGAGGTCGAGGGAACGGCCGTCGTTCCCGAAACCAACCCCGAACTGCTGCCGTTCTGATTACATGACCCGTTGGTGCCACTCCGCGGTACGTTGAAGAGCACTTGTCGCAGGCCGCCTGCCCGGGCTGATTTCGGCCGGGCGGGGCGTTCCAGCTTGGCGGCCGGAGCGTTTCGCGAGGCGAGCGCGGCAGCCTGCACTGCTGCGCCGGTGACCGTCAGAACTTCCAGTCAAGCCCGCCCTTGAGCGGTTTCTTGCGTTTTTTGGGCTCGGCGGCCGGCTCGGTCGAGGCGGTACGCTCGCCGGTGTACTCGGGTACGCTGGCAAGCTGCTTGATGGAAAGGCTGATGCGGCGGCTTTCTTCATCGACCTCCAGTACCTTGGCCTGGACTGACTGTCCTTCTTTGACGACGTCACCAACCGAGCGCACACGCTGATCGCTGAGTTCGCTGATATGGACCAGGCCCTCGACGCCCGGAATCAACTCGACAAACGCTCCGAACGCAGCGATTCGCTTGACCGTGCCGGAAACGACGCTGTTGACCGGCCAGCGAACCGATGCCCCCACCCAGGGATCGTCGCCCACCTGTTTGATCGACAGGGCAAGCCTCTTGGCCGCGGTGTCGAGCCTGATGACCCGAACCCGGACGACTTCGCCTTCCTGCAACACGTCTTTCGGATGCGCGATTCGCCGCTCATAGGTCATTTCGCTGATCGGCACCAGCCCCTCGACGCCGGGCTCCAACTCCACGAACGCGCCGAAATCCATCAATCGCGTAACACGACCCGTGATCACTGAGTCCACCGGATACTTGACTTCGATGTTCAACCACGGATCCGGCATCACCTGCTTGAGGCCCAGGCTGATCTTGCGGGTGTCACGATCGATCTTCAGGACCATCAGCTCGAGCTTCTGGCCCTCCCTGACGACCTCTTTGGGATCCTGGACGCGGCTGTAACTCATATCCTTGACGTGGAGCAGACCGTCGACCCCGTCGCCCAGCGAAACAAACGCGCCGTAGGGCATGATCTGCCGGACGAGGCCGGTGACCGTCTGACCTTCGACCAGCGTCGCATATTTCCGCTCCCTCGACTGTTCCTCCTCCAGCCGGAGCACCTCGCGGCGGGATACGATGATGCTCTTTTCTTCATGGCGCACCTCGATGACCTGGCACTTGAGCCGCCGATTGACGTAGCCCGGCAGGTCGGTGTCCTCGACCCGAAACAGCTCGATCTGGCTGATGGGCATAAAGGCCTTGACGCCGTTGATGTCCATTTCAAGGCCGCCCTTGTTGTGGCCCGTGACCCGGCCTTCGACGATGTGCCCTTCCTCCAGCCTCGCCCAGGTCGTCGCCATGACGGCACCCTTGCGAGAAAGCTGGAGAATGCCCTCGCTGCGATCGTATCCCTCAATGGTCACTTCAACCACGTCGCCGACGCGGGGAAGGGGTTCATCCTCATACTGCGTGGCCGGCAGCACTCCCTGGCTCTTGCCGCCCATGTCCACAAAGATGTCGTCGCCGTGGATGGCGATGACCCGGCCTCGCTTGACCCCTTCGGCGCTGGGCACCGCGAAGGGGATGCCCCGGGGGATGTCCAGATCGATCAGGCTCTCCAGACTCATCTCGCCCAGAGCCTCGTCCAGTTCCTCCTCGAAACCCGCCTCAAGGGGGCTGTCCAGATCCGAATCCTCGTCATGGCGGTCATCCGCCGCACTGTCGCTCATCTTGGGTTCCTGTTCTTGGTGCGGTTCACGGCCCGGCCCCGTTCTCGCCAAGCCGGTACGTCGCGATAGGATAGTCAATCCACGCCGTCAAACCAAGAGTGCCCGTTCCAGGTACCCGCGTCTGAGGTGATGACGTCAGTCTCCACAGTCGGAGGCTGGAACCGTACCGGGACCGCTGAAACACCGCTGGAACGTGGCGAAATCAGACTGATCGACGTCCCGATCGCCGTCCAAATCGGCTGGATCGCAGTCCGCTGCAGATATCGGAACGCCAGGACCCGTCGCGCATGCCTGGAACAGGTCATAGTCCACGTCGTCGACGTCGAGATCTCCGTCGAAATCCGCTCCTGGTCGCCGGGTAATGTCCTCGATAGCCCAGTCGTCCAAGTGAAGCGAGTGGATCGCCCTGACCGTACCCGCAAAACGCCAGAAGACAATGACGGTAAGGAGATCCTGGCGCGGCGTGATTTCCGCTTGAAGTTGGACCCACACCGGTGCCGCCTGACCGTCAAGATGAGCCCCCAGCACGCTGTGGTTGGTGATGTTTACCCCACCATTCAGGCAATTCAAGGGCGCCCCGTCGCCGTCTCGCACCCGAAGCTCCACGAAATCGTCGAAGTACTGGCCGCCTGAGGCGGTGATCGCGGCCCAGAAACGAACCCGATAGGTGTGGCTGGGCCGCGCCGCTATCGTCTGCCAGATCGCCCCGGGGCCGAGGCTGTCGCCGGCCCGATCGGATGACATCCCAACGCTGTTTGAGCCGTCGTGAAACCGCGGCGAGGGAATGTGCGTTGAGGGATTGTGTTTGATCGAGGACTCACCCCCCAGGCAACTCGACCAGCCGGCCAGAAAATTGCCCGCATCCTCAAATGAGGGATTGACGATCTCAGCCACCGTTCCGACGCGGATGTAATCGGTTTTTTGCAGGGCAATTGGCCCGGCGGCGCCGGTGACGGCAAGCCGGACCGTAAAACGGCCGTCGTAGAGATACATGTGCTCAGGGTGCTGGGCGGTGCTTGTCTGACCGTCGCCGAACTCCCAGAACCAAGCCGTTGCACCATGGACACATGAACGATCATTGAAATGAACCAACATCGGCGGCTGGCCAACCGTCTTGTCGGCACCGAAATCAACCACATCGTCAAAGTTCTTGTTGAAGTCTTTGAACGTGTAAAACGATGGTTTGGGATTGAAGTATTCGTCGGTCAGCCCGAAGCAACAGAAATCATTGTTTGGGTTCTCGTCGTGGTTGTTCCAGTCGTTCAAGACGAGATACTTGGCGAAAAAAACGTAGCTGTAATCCGTTTTCTTCAGCTCGGTCAACACCTCGTTAAGGTCGTCCGCTTTCTGAGTCTCGTTGCCAGTGCTCCAGCCGTACTCGGTGATCCAGATGGACTTGTCCGCATCACCGTGGTCAACCATGACCTGACGGACACTAGTCAGGTCGCTGTAGTCGATGCCCTCCCCGGAGGTTCCGGGGCCGCCCGGACCGCCAGGGGCATAGGGGTGAATTGAAACAGCGTCAAACGCTTTCTGGCCCGCAAGCTGGGCATACATGCAGTTGACGTACCCAGCCGGATCGCCGTCGAAGCCTCCAGGCGACACCACGCAATCCGGATTTCCAGCTTTGAGAGCGTCGTAAGCTCTTTTTTGCCAAAGGGTAAAGAGCGAACAATCGTCTCCGTTCAGGCAGTTCTCGTTGATCCAACCACAACCGCTGGGTTCGTTCCAGAACTGGTAGTAGGTCACCCGACCGGCATACCGGGCGGCCAAGGCCGAGTGAAAAGCTTGAAAAGCGGTCAAGCATTCCTCGCTTGGCGGCGTTTGGTAATTCGGCAAATGAGGATAGAGCTTGGCCCACTCAGGCGTGGTGCCCACGAAGGCGAACATCTGAAGACCGTGGGCTTCGGCGGTGGCCACTTGGTGATCAGCGTACGACCAATCAATGGTCCCCTGGACCGGCTCCATGCTGCTCCAAGGGAAGTCCACCCACACTGCCGTTGCCCCTATTTCGACCATTTTATCCATGGCCTGGGAGTCGTATGACCAGGGCTCTTCTGCCCACTTGGCCAGGTAATGGCCCATGCCAAAGACATAAGGGCGACACTGGGCGAGGACCGCGCGGGGACCGACCGAGGAAAAAACAAAAGCCGCCAGGACTGATAATGAGACTGTTCTCATCACTCCCTAGCACCGTCGGAAGGGGCACGGCGATGCTCCGAATACCCCGGGCCCCTGCGGTCCATTCTACAAAACACCGCCTGTAAAGTGGAGGCGCAATCCTGCGGCGACTGGTAGTGGGTCTGCCACGGGACACGGCGGGGTGCGGCCGCCGGCTTGCTCGCCGGTAACCCCTGCTCCTGCGGCATACACCCGGGGACAAGCCACCCGCGGCACAGGAACCATGCTCCTCCCGACCTTGTCCCGGTCACTTCAACCAAGTCTCGGACGGGCACGTGCCAGTCCCCGCTTGGCACAAATGCCGGTCCTACACGGGTCTATCCATGTCGTCTTGCGTTGACGGAGGTGGGGGCGAGCCTGTAATCTTGTTTTGCTGCCAAGGAGGGTCGGCCCTGCCTGGGCTGCCGGCCGTGACCGCGGCGTCACAGGACCGGGCTGAGTCCGGCAAGAGGACCGAACCTGGTCCTTCCGCACCGGATGCATGCCAGATGATTGCCTGCGTGGGATGCCCCAGAAGCTTCCTCAGCCGGAGGTTCATGATGAGGAATTGGTGGATGCACGGCCTGTGCCCGGTCCAGATGCGTCTGTTCGTGATCGTTGTTATCTGCATTTCCGGAGTCATCGCTCCGGCGCCGGCCCAGGAAACGACCGCGGAGCCCGCGCCGGCGGCAGCCGCGGAGCCTGACCCAAGAGACGCCACGCTCGAATCGCTGTTCGCGAACTACCTTCACTTCGCTCTGATTGGCCGATTCGAGGTCGCCGATCAACGATTTGCCCAGCCTCTGCTGAGCCGGCCCGAGCTGAACCCCATGACGCCGGAGGCTGCCGAGACGCTCATCCAGCTCTCCGAGAAATATGAGAACAGCATGGATACCCTGCTGCTCCTCATTAACAAAAGCACAATCGGCGAGAACGCGCAGAAAATCATGAATCTGATCCGCGAGGCGCACACCCGCAAGAGGATGGACCCCGCGCGGATCAAGGCCAACATCGACTTGCTCAAGGGCGACCCCGTGCAAAGGGCCGTCGCCGTCGAAAGGCTGGTCGAATCGGGCGAGTATGCGGTACCGTGGATGCTCGGGCTGCTCAGCGACCCCGATCGGGAGGATTTGTTGCCGTTTATCGCTCGGGCCCTGCCGCAACTGGGCCGCAACGCGATCAACCCTCTGCTCGCGGCTCTCGACTGCAAGCATGAACGAACCTTGCAAGTCGTCATCGAGTCATTGGGCAAGATCGGCTATCCTCAGGCGCTGCCCTACTTGCAGAATCTGGCGACCGCAAAGGATACACCCGCGTCGATTCAGAAAACCGCGGCCGAGGCTGTTGCCCAGATTCTTTCGAAGAACCAGGGCATTCAGCTCAAACCGGCGGAAGAGTTGTTCCGCGACCTGGCCGAGCAGCATTTTGCGGAGATCGACTCGCTGCGACCGGACCCCCGCGAGGACCGAGCCAACCTCTGGCGTCTACGCGCAGACGCCCGACCCGGCGAGGACGTAGTTGCTCCTGTCGCCGTCGATTCCAGGATCTACAACCTGGTGCGATGCATGGAGTGCTGCCAAACGTCGCTCTCGCTGAAGACCGACCAGCCGGCGGTACTGGCTTTGTGGGTGGCCGCCAACTTCCGCAGGGAAGCCCGGCTGGGTCTGGACGTGGAATCCCAAGAGACGGTTGATGCTCGCAAGCTCGATCCGTCACGACCCGAGAATTTCCCGCGAAGCATCTATTTCGCGCGGATGGCCGGGCCGTCGTGCAACCAGATTGTGCTGGCCCGAGGTATTAAGCAGCGCGACCGGAACATCGCTCTGGGGGCGGTGACGGCCTTGAACGCGACCGCCGGCCGACAGGCGATGACCGACGTTCAAGCCGAGGGCGGCACCAGCATGGGCGAGGCCTTGTACTTCCCCGATCTGCTGGTGCGCGTGCAAGCGGCCTTGGCCCTGGGCAAGACGCTGCCGCCGGCACCTTTCCACGGGTCCACCGAGGTTGTGCCCGTGCTGGCCTCGGTGCTGGCGCCCTCTGAGAAGAAAAACTACATGCTGGTGGACCCGGAAGCGGAATCGGCGGGCGTGATCCAGACGGGTCTGGTCAACAGCGGGGCGGTCTTGGTTCTGGCGGATCGGCTGAGCCCGGCGCTGAACCAGGCACGTCGCGAAATGACGCATCTGGACGGCATCTTCCTGGCGAGCGACATGAAGCAGCCCACGGTCACCGAGGCCATCGAGCAACTGGCCAAAGATGATCGCTTCTGCCTGACTCCGATCATCGTGCTGGTCAAGGAGAACCAGACTGCGGTGCTCGACCGGATCGATGGGTCGGACAGGCGGGTCGGCAGCATCTTCGTCCTGACGACGCCGGACAAGACCACCGACCCGAAGATCGTCGAGCAGTTGCTGGCCAAGCTCGAGCAGGTGACCATCCGCTGCGGCTTGCGACCTCTATCGCCCGAGTCGAGGCTTTCGCTGGCCCTGCAAGCCGCCGGGGTGATCAAGGGCATGGCTCAGAGCGAATCAACCGTTTTCAATGCTCAGGCGGCCCTCCCGGCAATGGTCGAAACGCTCCGCCAGGCCGGCGCGGAAGAGCTTCGAGCAGCGGTCGCTGCGGCTTTGGCTTGGATGCCTGCTCCCCAGGCTCAACAAGCCATCGCCGGGATTGCTCTGGCCGCCGAGGAGACGGAATCCTTGCGGATGACGACCTTCGGCTTGCTGGCCGATTCGGCTCGCCGCTTTGGCAATCAACTGGACGATAGTCTGATGTCGCGGCTGATGGAGCAGGCGACCAGCGAGCCCAATCTGACCCTCCGCACGGCCGCCAGCCAAGCTATGGGGGCTATGAATCCGCCCGTGGAGAAGATTCTGCCTATCATCACGGGTAAGTGACCAAAAACTTGTTCTTGCGGGGTGAAAAGCTGAGATCGGTCCCAAGCTCAAGATGCGGAGGCGTTGGTCCCCGTGGGCGAACCCCAAAGGCAGACCGCCTTCTTGCGGGCCGCAACCCAAACGCACCGCGATCCGGAAACATGCCCGCAAGCCGCACAGACGTCCGGCCGTAAGGTTCCTAGTCCTCCTCCGGGCCTGCCGATGCTCCGCTCTTCGCCAGATCCGACACGTTGATCTTGTCCGTCTTGAACTTCGTCGCCGCCTGCTCCATCTTGTCGAGCGCCTCCTCAATCGGCATCGTCTTACCCTTGAGAAAGCGAATCGGGTTGATTCTCGCGACTACGAAGCTGCGCAGATATGGGCTCTCCAAACCCCTGGCTTTCAGTTCCCCCACGATCTCGGTCACGCGGGAATCGATCTTCAAGAGCTGTTCGGCATAGCCGGCCCGCCTGGCCAGACTCTTGGGCAAAGCTTGGTTGAGGAATACATCCACGCGCTTGAGCATCGGGTGGTAGGCTCCGCCGGCGAAACGCCCATTCTGTTCGTAGCAGAGGCCGAGCGTCAGGAATGCAGCTTCCTCGAACTCCAGAGCGTAGTCCTCCTCACGGCCCTCGGGCATCTCGGCTAGGTGCCGGGCCAAGCGGATGACCTCGGAAGCCTTTTCACGAAGGTTGTGGGCCTTCTCGACGTTCAGCGCCAGAATCAGCCGGGCCACCTGCGGCTCAGTGACTACCAAGGCGGTGATGGACTGTGCCCCCTGATTCTTCATCGCCGTGGTGCGGTGGTGGCCGTTGGGCGTCTGGTACCGCTTGGGCCCGACACGGACGGCGATGACCGGGTCGAGATACAGGCCGCTCCGCGAGATGACGTCTGCGAGGCGTTTGACGTGCGTCTCCGACAATCCGCGCTGGTAGGGAGTTGGCTCGACCTGCTCCAACGGCAGGGCTGCCAGGATCACCCACCGGCCGCCGAGCGGTTCGCGGTATGCGGTCAACACCGCGCCGCCGTCCTTTTCGATATCCTTGCAGAGCGACTCGACGGCACTCGGCGGCTCGGCCCGCACCTGCGACGGCTTGAGCCCGACCGGCCCGGCCGGTTCACTCTTCTTCCTTCGTTTTCGTGTTTTGGCTGCGGCCATGGCGACGTGCCTCCCGTCGTGGAATCCGAAGATGCCAGGAGCTCACGTCGACACTATCCACCCCCAAGAGCGGTCTTGTCAAGCGGCACTTGCAAACCGCCTCGCCGCAACCTGTTGGTGGAGCGCGTGCAGGCATGATGCTGTATTTGTATTCGCACAAGCGGAATCTATCCGTGGAGGACTTGACAACTCTGGGAGTCACTGTATGCTGGTGGTCGGCAGGTTGGGTTCCGGCCATTAGGAGGCGGCAAGGCTTCACTCCGTGCGGGGCCGGGCGGTCCCTGGAGGGCTAAAGCGTTGCCGATCGACCATCTGAACGGGAAGTCCTTTCACGGAACACCCGAGGTGCGCACCGGCGTGTGCGGCCTGCGCTTCGCGTGTTTGTGAGGCTCATCCCGCAACTGTCCCGGGCACCGCTCATTTCGTCCTGGTGTGATGAGCGGACGTCCGAGGACCCGGGATGAGGAGGTGAAAAGCATGCAGGCAACTCCCTCGTTGCGTCTCCGTCGGGCCTCCGCGCCTCCACTCGGTTTCTGTGCCGGCAAAACAGCGACGGTCAGAATAGTCTCTTGCGTCGGGACGGGTGCGCACTCTGCGCGCATGTTTCTGGATCGCAGAGCGCTTGGGTTGCGGCCCGCAAAAAGGCGGTCCGCCTTACGGTTCGGTCCGAACCACAAAGGCCCGACCAACGCCCTCGCCGCTCCCACCAACCAGTCCGCCCCATCAAGCATCAGACGCAACAACTCTGAAGGCGAAAGTATTTACTCGGAGGCCACCGACGATACTTGGCGGCCGGCGCGATACTGCATCGGCAAAGTGCCGGTGCGGAACAACACCCAACACGAGGAGGAACTACCGTGAGGAAAGCAAGTGGGCTTCGGGAGGCTTGGTTGCGGATTGCTGCCGCCACACTGTGCATTGGGACCAGCTATGCAGGAGCTGTAACGATCGATTTCGGCCCGAGTTTCGGGGCTCCATCCTCGGATTGGGATAATCCTGACCGATCAGCTTTCTGCCTGGGGAGTAACGTTTTCGACGCCGAGCCCTGACGGCGTTTACTGGTGGGGACCCGGCGTCTACGGGGCCTATAGCATCAGCGAAGGTCCCACGTGGGGTCCAAACCCGCACGGAACCGATCCCATTCGCATGAATTTCAGCTCTTATGTCAATCTGGTCGCCATACGCGGCTTCAACGGCGGCGGCGACACCGACACGATGATCCTCAGGGCTTACAACCATGCAAATCAGCTCGTTGCCGCCAAGCAGATCACGAGCGTATTCAGTACCCAGGGTCACACTCTCACGGTTACGGCCCCGGAAATTGCCTACGCGACCGTCCAGGCGGTTGCTCCGCTGTCGGGGTTGTTCTTTGACGACCTGAGTTTCATCTTCGTCCCGGAACCGGCGACGGCACTGATGACGCTCCTCATGGGTTGCTTCCTTTGCGGACACTGGCACCGCCGGCGGCGGTGAGCGATCTGCGGCCCCGAATGCTTGGGAAGCCCGGCAAGGCAGCGCCCCGCAAGACAATCGCCGGCAGGAGTGTCGACTAGGGCGTCGGCACCACCGCGGGCGGTCAGGCGCTTACGCCGGATCCGTGCTGCTGCCCAGGTCTTTCCAATGCACGACCCGCGGCTCGTACGCGTTCCTGGCAGCGTTAATCGCGGCCATGCGCCCCATGAGGCACATCAGGGTGGCAATGCGGCCGGTCTCGACGTTGGCATGGATGGGCAGTTTACCGTCCGCCTTGATGTTGGCGACGAAAGCCTGCAATTGCTCCTTTGTGCCCATGCCCCAATCGCCGCGCGGATCGTCGGCATACTGATCTTTGAGTTCTTCCTGCGGCGCGGCTGCGGTCTTGGGATCGTGGTCGGCCCAGTGCATCACCCCGTGGGCCAGATCCACGCCGCCCTTTTGGCAGTGAACATGCAGTTGCTCGGTCTGGAAGTGACGAGCCAGCCACAGCAGGTGCGTATAGGAGAAGATTTCGCCGCCCGGCCATTGCCAGATCGTCGCGGACTGCTGCTCGTTGTGAACGTTGGGACCCTCGGGCGTGGGAATCTCGGTTCGGGCAATGGCCACGCAAGTGATCGGCGGCTTGTCGCGCATGACCCAGGACATGACGTCCGTATGGTGGCAGGCCTGCTCGACCAGCATGCCGCCGTCGCGGGCCACCTTTCGAGGCTCCTTCGGCCGGTGGGCCCAGTGCCAGTGGCCCTGCATGAACATCACCTTGCCGAGCGTGCCCCCGTGAATCAGCTCGATGCCGGCCAGGTGCGGCGGGCTGTAGCGGCGCTGGGTGCCGATCTGATATATGACGCCCTTGGCCTTGCGCGCAGCCTTGGTGATGGCGTCGACTTTCTCGACGGTGGTATCCATCGGTTTCTCGGCGAAACAGTGGATGCCGGCCTCCAACACCCGCACGACCACCACCGAGTGATTGCACGGCTCGGTTGCGACCAGGATGCCGTCAAGCTTTTCCTTTTCGATCATCATGCGCAGATCGGTGTAGCCGTTGGGCTTGTCGCGTTCGAAGACTTTTTTGCCCCGCTCGACCCGGTCCGGCATCAGGTCGCAGACGGCGACATTCGCCGCATCGGGCACGTGACGGAGCATCAGTTCCGCCAGGTTTCCCCACCGTCCGCCGATGCCGACCCAACCGAGCCTGACCTTCTCGTTGGCCGGGAACCCACGGGCGACTCCCGGCGCGCCCAGAGCAACGACCGAGGCGCCCAAGGCGGAGGTTTTCAGAAAAGCACGACGTGACAGATTGGAGCTCATCATGGTTCTCCTGAGAATGAGGTTTGACGAATGATAACGACGCGGGTCAGCGTCCCTCCGAATCGGTATGTTGCTACACCGGCATTGGCCATTCCTTGCGATACTCGCGGCCCTGCAAAGCGGCGGCTTCGGCGTCGCCCTCGATGGTCTGCGACTTCGGGTCGAACCAGACGGTTCGGTTCAGCAGTGTCGCGATATTGGCTAGGTGGCACAAGACGGCGGTTTTGTGGCCTTCGATGATGTCTGCCGCCGGCCTGGCTCCGGCCGTGATACAGTCGGCGAAGTTCTGCACGTGGGGTCCTTCCAGGTCGCTGGACGGGTGCTTGACCGGTTCGCCCTTCTCGGGCAGGAAGGTCCACCCGCCACGGTCGATGAAAACCGTCCCCTTATCCCCGCGAATCTCGGCGCCCGTGCCCATGCCGAAGGGACCGACGGCGTTCCAGTGACTCATCTCCCAGATGACGGTCAGGTGGGGATAATGAAACAGGGCCGTCTGGGTGTCGAACCACTCCTTCTCGTCGTGGACGACGTATTTGCCGCCGAAACCAGAGACACCCCTGGGCAGATCGAGATCGGCGAACCAACGAACGATGTCGAGATAATGCCCCCCCCAGTTGCCGGCGTCGTTGGTGCCGTAGTCACGCATGAAGTGCCAGTTGTAGTGTACCTTCTCCTTGTTGTAGGGCTTCATCGGCCCGGGGCCGACCTACATGTCGTAGTCCAGCTCTTTGGGCGGGTCGCCGTCGGGAACCTTCTGCACCACGACTCGATTGCCGGCCATCCAGGCGCGGGCCAAGGCAATCGTGCCTAATCCTCCATCGTCGATGAAGGCCTTGGCGTCCTTGAAGTGCTGACCGCTTCGCTGTTGCGTGCCCATGGCCACGACCAGCTTGGGGTGACGTTTCTGGGCGGCGACCATGGCTTTGCCGTCGTCGATGTTGAACGAAGCGGGTTTTTCGACATACACATGTTTGCCCGCTTCAAGGGCCATCACCGTCATCAGCGCATGCCAGTGATCCGGCGTTGCGACAATCACGGCGTCGATCCGCTTGTCATCCAGTATCCTGCGGAAGTCCTTTTCCAAAGCGGGCCTGACCGGCAGGATCTTCTCGATCTTGGCCATGGCCAGATCCAGGCAAGTGCTGTCGCAGTCGCACAAGGTTGCGATCTCGAATCGCCCGCTTTTCTGGAAAGTCTCGGCGTTCTGCCAGCCCCGGTTTCGGGCGCCGATGACGCCCACACGAATCCGCTCGTTGGCGCCGGCGGCGAGGGTCTGCGAAGCCGCCGATGCGGCGGCCAAAGCGGCCGAGGTCTTCAGCAATGTGCGTCTTGATATGGTATTCATTTCGGTCGGTCCTGTGCCTGGGTCTTGGGATGCCCATGCCCGGTCGCACGCCAGGGCCAATCCAGGGCCATGTCGTATCCGGGTATTGTGAACGGTGCCTGGGCCATTGGCAATCGGGCCGCGACCGCACAGCAGAGGCGCGCGCCGTCGCTTGGCTTATACTAATCGTCAAGCCGTGGGTTGCGGCCGACTGTGCCGCCTTGCGAGAACAGCCGTGGCTCGATCATCCAGAGATGCAGGACCGGCGCTGTGGACCGAGACGCCCGAAGTGCGCGAAGGGCCGGTGGCCCGCGTCGCGATGGTGGCGGCGGTCGAAGGACAATACAGCTATGCGATACCGCCTGAGCTGGAGGAGAAAGTGGCCGTCGGCAAACGCGTTCTGGTGCCCTTCGGTCGCAACCGACGCCCCCAGCCTGCCTTCTGCGTATCCGTCGCCCGCGAGGCGTGGACCAGCACGCTCCGGCCGCTGGCGGATGTGATTGACGATACCCCGCTGCTGTCCGGTCCGCTGATGGAACTGGGCAAATGGATGGCACGCTACTACTGCTGCCCGCTTGGCCGAGCCTTGTCAGCCATGGTCCCGGAGGCGATCCGCAGGCAAAGGGGATTCATCACCGTTCGTCGCCTCATGCTCGCGAATAGCAGCACGGGTGCTGTGGAATCTGCGGAGGCGGCAAAGGAGGGTAGGGTGCGGTCGGAGGCGGCGGAGGAAGGTAGGGCACGGTCCGAGCCGCCAGAGACGGCGGAGACCTGCCAACCCATCGACAATGCGGCAGGTCTCGGTCACGGCGGCGACCTCGACGCTGCCCTACCGCAAGCTTCCGGTCATTCTCACACCCAGTCCGAGCAGACACAGGAAGTGCCGCCGCCCGGCCGACCGAAGCGGTTCTCGGCCCGACAGCAGGCAGTGTTGAATGCTCTGGCCGCCGCCCCACAGGGACTGGACCTCGATGATTTGCTTGCCCGCACGGGTGTCGGCAAGGCCGTGATTGCGGGCCTCCTGAAAACGGGGCATATCAGCCAGGAGACTCGCCGTGTGGCCGCGCCGGCGCCGGATTTCGATCATCCCGGCCCCGAGCCGACGTTCGAGTTGAACGTCGATCAGCAGGCGGCCATCGCCCGCATTGCCTCGCTGACCGCTGAGGGGACGTTCCGTGCGGTGTTGCTCTTCGGCGTCAGCGGCAGCGGCAAGACGGAGGTCTACATCCGGGCGATCCGCTCGGTGGTCGCCGCGGGCAGGCAGGCCGTTCTGCTGGTGCCGGAAATAGCGTTGACCACACAACTGGTGGAGCGTCTGGCCGCCCGTTTTGAACGCGTGGCGGTGATTCACAGCGGTCTGACCGGCGCGAAGCGATCACTGACCTGGGCGGCCATCGCCGCCGGAGAGAAACGCGTGATCATCGGAACGCGCAGCGCGGTCTTCGCCCCCTGCCCCAACCTGGGCCTGATTGTCGTGGACGAGGAGCAGGAGGCCAGCTTCAAGAATCAGCAGTCACCCCGGTTCAACACCCGCGATGTGGCCATCAAGCGGGCACAGATATGCTCCTGCCCGATCATCCTCGGATCAGCCACGCCCTCGCTGGAGATGTGGCACAACTGCCAACGACTTTCGCATTTTGAAAAGATCGTTCTGCCCACGCGCGTAGCCGGCCTGCCGATGCCGAGGGTGCAGTATGTCGACATGCAGATCGAGCAACGGCAGCGCAAGGGCCTGCACCTGCTGTCGCAGGAGATGGAAAACGAGCTGGCTGAGACCCTCGGGGCCGGACAGCAGGCAGTCCTGCTGCTGAACCGTCGCGGCTATGCGAGCTATCTTGTCTGCAGCCGGTGCAGGACGACAATCGTGTGCCCCCATTGCCACGTTAACCTGGTGTTTCATCAGTCGACCGGCAAAGCCCTGTGCCATCACTGTTCGGCGAGAATGGTGATGCCGACGCGCTGCAGCGACCCTTCCTGCAACGGCACGCTGGTTCGTTTCGGCATGGGTACCCAGCGAGTCGAGGAAGAGGTCAGGACCAAGTTTCCGCAAGCCCGCGTCGCCCGCGCCGACAGCGACACGATGACGAAGATCAGCGCCTACGAGCGCGTGCTGCGAGACTTTGCCGACGGCAGGCTCGACGTGCTGATCGGCACTCAGATGGTCGCCAAAGGACTCGATTTTCCGCGCGTTCGCCTGGTCGGGGTGATCAATGCGGATACCTCGCTGTTGCAGCCTGATTTCCGGGCGGCCGAGCGGACCTTTCAACTGGTCACGCAGGTCGCCGGCCGTGCCGGGCGGAGCGAGTCGGACGGACGCGTGGTCGTCCAAAGCCTGGTCGGGCTGAGCCCGGCGATTCAGTTCGCCGCCAACCATGACTACGAATCATTTGCCCGCCACGAGCTTGCCATCCGCAAAAACAGAGGCTTCCCCCCCTTCGCGCGTCTGACCCGCGTCGTGGTGTCCTATCCGGCGCGGTCTGAGGCCTCCAGGCATGCGGACGAACTGGCAGAGAGAATCCGCGAAAGCCTGAAACGACACGGCTTGCCGGCGGATGTGCTGGGCCCCCAGAGCGCTCCGCTCGCCCGGCTGCGAGGTCAGTATCGTTTTGACTTCCTCATCCGCGCGGCCAATGCAGCCAGACTCCTTCAGATTCTTGAGCGACTTCGCGGCGAAGAGATTCTGCCCCTCTCCGACAAACATGTTCTGATCGATGTTGACCCGGTCTCGCTGCTGTGACGGCCGACCGGAAAGCCGCCCGGCATCCGTGGCCGGCGATCCGGCGCAAACGCTCACGACACGGGTGCCAAGGTCGAGACCGGCTGGGTTATGGGGAGGGTCGCCGGGGCCGAGGCCGGGACCGTGTCGGGAAAGATGTATGTTTCGGTTGGCTGCGGAAAGACTTGGATGATCATCTCCTTGCCTGCATCGTAAACGAATCGCGATCCGATGACGATCAGAGCCGTCGCGCAGATGCCCAGGATGATGGGCATGCTCTTGCGGCCGAGGATCTGCGTGCCGCGGAAGCTCGCCTGCGAGAGGATCTCGAGCCAGACCAGGTCGCATAGCCAATGCACGACTGCGAAAATGGCGAACGCAGTCGGACCGAGTTTCCGGGCTTCGAGACTCAGACCCAGGCCCACCGTGGCCCACCAGAAAAGGAAATAGGGATTCGTGGCCGTCAGGACGATGCCGATCCGGACGGGATGGCTGTCGACATAGGGTGCGGCGATTTCTTCCTGCTTGCGGAGGCCGGCGAGCATCTGCCCGCCCATGTGCAACAGAAACGCCCCCCCGACCAGGCCGATGATGATCTGAGCGACCGGTTGTTTGAAGATCATCCCCGCACCGGCGACGATGACGATCATCAGCGGGAACTCGACGATACCGTGACCGACGGCGATCAGCAGGCCGGAATGTCGATTGCGCGTACCGGCGGTCAACGTTGCGGCCGTGACCGGGCCCGGGGCCATCACGCCGCTTAACGAAACCAGGATGACCTGCCCTAGAAACGCAAGCATCGGAAAACAACTCCAGCGGTCGTTTCTTGCTCTCGGTCTTCCCCAGCCCGGAACGAGCGGATTCACGGCTAATAGCCAATAGCCGACGGCTAATAGCTGCCCTATTCCTCCAACCTCGGTGCAATCTCGCGCCGGGCCTTCTCGAGATCGACCGGAAAGTCGATCTCGTGGCACGGCAGATCGGTGACGTCGATCGCCTTGATCGCGAATTCGCTGCACAGTCGGTCAAGCCCGCGCTCGAAGTAGTCGGCGATCACGCTCTGCTGCTCGACCAGTTCGGTAAGCGTCCTGCTCAGTGCGGCGGCGACGTTGCCGCTCAGCCGGGCGACGCCCAGGAACTCACCGGCGGCCTCGGCCGGGGGGATCGTCTTGCCGATCCGAACGACCAGACCCTCGCGGACGATGACCTTCACTTCCTCCTCGCCGCACGAGTGTGTCTGAACGGCCAGGGCCGCGGCGGACGAATCCTCGGCGAGCCGGCGAATCAACCTCCGGTCGAACACCACGTCCGCATTGGCGTACCAGCATGTCTCCGTCAGGTACGACGCCGCCAGGTAAAGCGAATAGACGGTATTGGTCGACGCGTATTGCTCGTTGACGACGAAGACGAATCGGCCGGGCTGACCGGCCAGATGTTCACGCACGCGATCCTGCTGGTAACCAACCACGACCACGTATTCCTTGATGCCTTCAGTCGAGAACGCGGCAAGCTGCCGATGAATGATGCTCATTCCGCCGACGTCCAGCAGGCACTTGGGCACGATTGCACCCAGGCGACGACCTGCACCGGCGGCAAGAATAATCGCTTTCATCCGTTACTGGGGTATTCCAGCAGGACCTGTTCGAGCCGCTGAAACGCGGCTTCGCACGGGTCTTCCACGATTGCCGAAATCGCGCTGAATAACGGCACGCGCAGCCTCAGCGCAGCCATTTCCGAAACGGCGGAGGCGGTCATGGCTCCTTCGACCACCATGCCGACTTGCGAGAGAGCCTCCTTGAGCGGCGTCCCGCCGGCCAGCAGTTGTCCGAGCCGATAGTTGCGGCTGTCGGGGCTCAGGCAGGTGGCCACCAGGTCACCCAGGCCGGCGATACCGAACACGTGAGAGCTGGAGATGCCCAGGAACCTGCCCACCTCGGCTATCTCGCGCAGGCCGAAGGTCAGCATCAGGCCCATGAAGTTGCAGCCCCACTTGCGGGCATCGATGACCCCGGCCCCAATGGCGAAAACACCCTTCATGGCCGCGCACAGCTCAACATCCACGGTGTCGCGGGTCATGTCCAGATGAAACCGGTCGCTGCGAAGGGCCTTGGCGACCTTGAGCAGCACGTGGACGTTGTCGCAACCCAGGACCGCCTTGGCCGGGCGGCCGGCGGCGATCTCCTTGGCGATGTTCGGACCGGACATCACGGCGATGGTCGCCTCCGGAAGGATGGACGCGATCACCTGGCTGCACGTGCGAAACGTGGCTCGCTCGAGGCCCTTAGAGGCGCTGACAATGATCGGGTAAGGAGGCTTGATCTTCTCGCGGATCTTCTGAGCCACTGGACCAACTTGGGCCGACGGCACCACCACGAGCACAATGTCATCGGCGGTCAGCGGCGAGGCGAACATCTCTTCCACGACGACCCCGGGCCGATCGGCCCCGGCAGCGCGCTTGAGCGACTCGACGGTCGGCTTGATGAACTGCTTCCGCTCGCACCACATCCGCAGCGGCTGCTCGGGGTTGAGCAAGCCCGCCAGCGTGGATCCCCAGTTGCCGGTACCAATGATGACGAGACTCATGAGTTGGTTGGTTTATTAGCCCTTTAGTCTTTTGGTCCGTCAGTCCGTTACTCACTGAATCTGAAATCCATGCAGAGTGCCGCACCAACGGCTCTGCGGGGGCAGGCCGTTTCGGTCGACACCTGACATCGTTCAATCCGTTAGTCTACCCTTCAGTTGCACAAAATCCGAACAGGAGCAACCGGATGGAGCCCTGGAGACGGCCTGCTTCTCGACTCTCTCGGCTTGCACCGAAACGCCGCCTCCGGTGCGTTTCGCCGTTCTCGACGGAACAAGCCCCATTTCCAATTCTGCATTCACCATTCTTCATTCCCCCAGCGTTGCCGTTGCCGTGTGCACCGCCCAGGTTTATATAGGCAGTCGCAGGCGGACGCAAACGGCGTGCCGGCCGATGTGCTGGTCATCGGGTTTGTCTGAGTGCCCGAGTTCGGCGATGGTTCTTGGGGATATCAATGGCAGTAACCAGCGACAAATCGATAATCTTGACGGCATCAGCGGCGGTTGCGACGGCTATGGTTCTGCCTCCCGGCGTGATCAACACCAGTTCCGGATGCCGCACGACAATCCGGTCGCCATCAGCCGGCTGGAGGACGTAGGGGCGAAAAGGGGTCGCCTGCTGGACTGCTCGAAGCTGCTCGATGGTCATACAGACCTCCTTGAAGCATATAACTATTTCTACCTCGCACTTGATGAATCGTCCACTTCAACGGAGTTCCGGCCGCGCCGGTGGGCCACGGGCTCGCCGGGCTTGCCGCCCCGTCCAGGCTCGGTTACAACCCACACGTGTCGCCTGAGCAACAGGCTCGGCCGTATTCCGGATTGATCGCCGTGGAAGAACCCCCAGCATTTCATGGCTTAACCAGCACATCGTGCCACGACGAGACGGCCGCCGCCCGACCGGTACCCGCCGACGCCTGCTCCCCTCCGCCCGACTGGTCAACGATTGACTGGGACGTCCATTGCCCGCTGTGCGAGTACAACCTTCGCGGGTTGAACGTGCCGCGATGCCCGGAGTGCGGCTATCGCTTCGCATGGAAAGAGGTACTGGATCCAAACCGCCGCGAACACCCGTACCTCTTCGAACACCATCCTCGTCGCAACTTCTGGTCCTTCCTCAAGACGGTGCGAGGGGCGATGCGGCCGAAGCGATTCTGGACCTCGCTGCATCCGGTGATGCCCTCGCAACCTGGACGACTTCTGGGGTATTGGCTGGCAACGCTTTTGTGCTTCGCAGGGGTGGCAATACTCATACTGTTCCCGACAAACGTCTGCGAGCTTGCCTGGAACCTCATCGAAGGACGACAAGCCTCGCCGTTCTCTTTGTTCAGTGGCTTGTGGGGCTGGGGCAGGCCGCCTGCCGTCTTCGTCCCCGGCGCGACCCGGCTGCCTTCGGTGATCTGGGAGTTCCTCTCATCACTCACATGGGAGTGCAATCGTGCGGAGAAGCTGCTCTGGATGGCTGCGATGCTACCGTTTGTCTGGCCCTTGCTGACCCTGGTTTCTCTGAAGGTTTTCCGCTGGTCGATGCGCCGGGCGAAAGTCAACAAGGTGCACGTGCGGCGATGTGTGCTCTACAGCTTCGACATGATCCCGCCCGCCTTGACGATGCTTCTGGCTCTGTTGCTTCTGATCGGGCAGGTCATCTCCGGCAGCAACACAGGCTGGCATGAACCTTTCCTGCTGTGCCTGCCTTTCCTGTCGGTCGTGTTCTGCGCCCGCCGCCTCTATTACGCGTATGTCCGTTATCTGCGGTTTGACCGCCCGTTTCTGACGGTGCTGGCGTCGCAGATGATGGTGCTGCTGGCGGTCATGATTTTCTGGTTGCCTTGGCTGGTCGGCGTGAGGTGGGAGATCCGGTCGGACTGGCTGGAATCGTTTGTCAATGTCATCCTCCAATTGAACTGACCGGGACGGCGAACGGTACCGCCGAGGACCGTCTCCGTCGGGGGTCTGCGACGCGAGGAGCAGCAGATCAATTGGCCGACAGGGGCTTGTCAGCCTCAGCCGAAAAAAACCGCTGCAAACCTTTCTTGTTTTCGGGTGTCTAACGGGTGACAAGGGTGTTAAAGCACTCGTCCGATAAGTTGTTTTGTGGGCGAGCCTTATGTGTGATTCCGAGGGGCAGACCTCGCCCCTGGAGCCCAAAAACGACCTGATGGCAAACCGTCTGAGGGTGAACCTGTTAGATTTTGTTTGATGCTTGGCCGATGAACCAATATCATTAAGCAAGGGCGTGATGTCCCGCCACCGGGTAGCCAAAGGGGTGCGGGCGGAGGGGTTGAAGCGAAGATTGCCATAAGCCGCCTGTGGACATCGCCAGACCGACGGGAGCAAACCGAGTGAAAGCCGGGTCCTCACTTACACTAACGATCCAACTGGCCCTGTCGATTGGGTCGGTATTCCTGGCAGGCTGCCCCAGTGCCTCTGACTTCGGCACGGGAACCCAGGTTGCCGGGATGGGGACCAATACCGAGTCCTTGCCGGAAGGGGGCTACACACCGTCCAATGCGGACGTCCTGGTTGCCCGCATGCTTGAACTGGTAAACAACGAGCGGACCAGCCGCGGCCTGCAGCCCCTGACCTTGAATCCGGTCCTGAGCCAGATGGCAGACGACTACGCCAAGGAAATGATCGCGTGCGGATTCTTCTCGCACCTGAGCCCCACCGGCGAAGGCCCCGGACAGCGTGCAGTGAGTGCCGGTTATGTGTTTCTGGCCGTCGGAGAGAATCTGGCAGTAGGGCAGACCACACCCGAGCAGGCAATGGCCGACTGGATGAAATCGACCGAAGGTCATCGAGAGAACATTCTATCCCCGCAGTGGAAGGAAATCGGGATCGCCGTGCGGGTGGGCGGCGAGTACGGCGTGTATTGGGTCCAGGAGTTCGGCAACCCGCCTGCCATCGCTCGAATTTCGGCGAACTGACCTTGCAGGAATCAGACGCCTGACAACCGGCCCGAAGCCGGTTTTTGTTTGCGCCGGTGCCGTTTTCGGCACTTGAGTTACACGCATCGGTTTGCCCCGTCTTCGCCAAAAGGCTGCGCTGTGGCAGGCAAGCCGCCGGTGGTCTCCGCCTGACGATGAAGAAACGTCAGGTGGCGCGACTGAAAGCCGGGGCGGTTTCGTCGCCCATCGGGGGACAAGTTGTCAGGCAGTCGGCCTGATCTCATCGACATCGGCGACCCAGAGCGCGCGTGACAAGGGTAGGGCATGGTCGGAGCCGCCGACGGCGGCGGAGACCTGCCGCTCCTGGCTGAGTGATACTGCCCGGCCGGCCCCGTTGCTTCTCACACACGCTCTGAGAACCGCGACGCCGCTTCCACGGTGATGTCGCAATTCCCGCCGCGGGCTATAATGCCCATCGCAAACGGTTGCTGCCAAGGGGCGATCAACATGAGCCTCCACACGAGAACGGGCGATATGGGCGAGACTTCGCTGGTTGACGGCAGTCGGGTGGCCAAAGATGATCCTCGCGTATGCGCCTACGGCAATGTGGACGAGCTGAATTCGGTTCTCGGGTGGTGTCGGGCCGCATGCGAGGGCGCGATTGCCCAATCCATCGTCGACATACAGAGCCAGCTCTTTCATGTCTGCTCAGAGCTGGCCACTCCTCCGACGGCCGGTGACAAGTGGAAGCATCTGGCGATCACCCAGGACCACTGCCGGAGGCTGGAATCATGGATCAACGAGGCTGAGGCGGCCGCCGGCTCCGTCGGTTGTTTCGTCTTAC
This sequence comes from Phycisphaerae bacterium, assembly GCA_035384605.1. Classification (NCBI taxonomy): domain Bacteria; kingdom Pseudomonadati; phylum Planctomycetota; class Phycisphaerae; species Phycisphaerae bacterium. The sequence goes on along the minus strand of DAOOIV010000005.1, from coordinate 19,276 downwards.
CGGGTGGAACCGAGGCGGCCTGCCGGCTGCACATGGCCCGGGTCTGTTGCCGGCGGGCCGAGCGCAGCATCGTGACCCTCCACCGAGTTTCGCCGGTTCGAGCTGAACTGCTGGCTTATCTCAACCGTCTCAGCGACCTGTTGTACGCCTGGACGCGGCTGGCCAACCGGCAAGCCGGACGTTCCGAGATCCCCTGGAGGCCCAACGTATGATGCCAGAACCGACGGCCGCTTCGGGCGGCAACGGTCGTCCCGGAACCACTACGTTCGATCGGATCATGATCGCAATCGTTGCCGTCAGCCTGGCGTCGGTTTGTCTGTTGATCAGCGCCACCCACGGAAGCAAGACGGGATATCAGGAGTGGGCCCCCGGCTCGGTCCTGCGGAACATCGTCGATCTGCTCAACTTCAACTATGCCTTCCCGACCTCCAGCGGTTCAGAGGTCAAGTGGTTGGCCCACGGGCTTGGGGTGGCGGCCGCCGTTCTGGCCGTGACGCTGATGTGGTTTACGCGCAGCGACGTCACCCGGCCGATAACGGTCGAGGAACCGACGCCGGCCCCGGCCGGCAGGCGCTGTTGCTCCACAGTCGCATTGGCCCAGATTGCCTTGGTGCTGCTGACCCTGTGGATGGTGATCAGCTCGCAATGGTCTCCGTGGCCGGAGGCCAGCCTCGGGGAGGGCAGTCGGCAGGCCATCTGGACCATTTGGGCGCTGATTCTGGGGCGCACGTTGACCCGGGCGGGAGCGCGCGGAGTGGCGGTCGCCATGACGGCCATCCTGACGGCGACAGCGGCGCTGGGAATCTGGTACCGACACGAACGAAGCCCCTTTATGCGGCTGGAGTTTCCCATCGGTAACCCGCTGTTCATGGCCGCCTGCCTGATTGTCGGACTGTGCCTCGCAGGCGCGATTGTTTTCGGGGTGCTGGCCGAGACCATGGATCGTTCGCGCGAGCGGAAAACGGCGCCCGCTCGGATGTTCGCGGAAGTCATCCGCGACATGGGCGGCTGGTGGGTGGCGATCGGTGCCGTCGTCGGCGTTGCGGTCATGATGTGGGCGCTTCGGTTGACCGAGTCGCGGACGGCACAATGGGCTTTGGTCGCCGGTGCGGCGGTGGCGGTGTGGCTCGGCCTGGGAAGGCTCGGGCGATGGTTGCTGCCGGTCGGCGCCGTGGGCGCTGCGGCGCTGTTTTTCGCCCTGAACTGGTCGGCGGTCACCTCCGGGACGACGGGCCGCGACGCGACCATTCGTTTTCGTCTCTATGCTGGCAAATACGCGATTCAGCTTTTTTCGACGGCTCCCATCGTCGGCCACGGACAGGGCAGCTACATGTTGCTCGCCCAGGCAATGCAGGCGCCGGATATGGAGAAGGATTCCGCGGCATTTATGGCCCCAGTCATCGAGAACGCTCACAACGAGTACCTTCAGATCGCGGCCGAGACGGGACTGGTGGGGTCGGTCTTGTGCGCGGCTTTTCTGGTTCTCACGATGTGGGGCGCCATTCGAGCCTGGTCCCGCGTCAAGACGCCGCTGGACCAGTGGCTGCTGGCCGGAGCGCTGGCGGCGTTCACGGCCGTCGTAATCGAAGAACTCGGCGATGTCGCTCTGCGCAAGCCGGGCCTGCCGGCCGTCTTCTACACGACGGCGGGTCTGACGTGGGCGCTCTCGCTGAGACTGCCCGCCGCGAGAGAGCCGATCATCAGCTCCCAGCCCACGCCTCTTCGGGTTGCGGGCCTCATCGCCGGGATCGCCGCCTCCCTCGGGATCGCATGGACCGTATGGCGTAATTGGGAAGGAGCGCTCGCTGCATATCAGATCCTGACCCGCGCCGAAGAGCAGGAGTGGGATGCCTCGATGAACGCGGCCCGGATCGCATCATCCGGCCGGCTGGCCGTCGAAGACTACGTCGAGGCGTACGACGGCACCACTCATGTCTCGCTGATCGCCGCCGCCGGCAGCGTCGATCGATGCATGCGCGGAGCGGCGCGCCTCCCGCAAGATGCCGAGCCTCCGGCGGGTCTGGTCGACATGATCCGCGAAGACGTGGAAGCGTTCAATCGTTTCGCGTCGATTTGCGAGGCGACGGGCAACACGCTTCTGGTTGTGATTCCCGGGTACCCTCGAATCGCTTGGATCCTGGCGCATCTTCAAGTGTACCGCCAGCAGGTCGAGATGATCGAACGACAGGCCGGTCTGAGGGCGGACGTCCGGGACTACACCGCAGCCGTTCGCACGTTGTTGTCGGTTGAACTCAGTCGCGACCCGCAGGACATGGCGGTCGCCATGAGGCTTTTTGAGCTGTGCGGCGACGAGTCCGTGGCCTATCGGCTGAACCTGTTGCGACGGCCGCTGAGACGCGGACCCGTGCCGGTGCGTCAGACTGACCGTTTCGGTATTGACTGGCTGGCGGATATGGAACCGCTCATCGGGGCCATGATCAACGAGAAGGGCTTCTCCGAGGCGATGGAGAAGATGCTCGCGGACGCCCGGCAGGCGATGGCCGCGAATAGTGCCGATGACTGGCCGGATCCTTACGCCCCTGAATCGTTGCGACTGTCGGCCCGGGTCAGCAAGCTGTCCGGGCGTTTTCTCGAGGCGGCGGAGCTGTCAGGCCAGGCGGCGGAGCTGTCGAGGCAACTGGGGGGACGCTTCCCAGGGGCGGTTTCGAACGCGAGGCTCGATCAGTCGCGATATCTGATGCTTGCCCAAAGGCCGGCCGAAGCCGTGGCGGCGTGCGATCAGGCAATCAAGGAATGGCCGATCGTCCGGGAGCGCGAGCTTCAGCTTCGGCCGGTGATGCAGACCCGGGCCATGTACATGCTTGCGGCCGATAGCGAGAAGGAAGCACGCGAACTCCTCGGCAAGCTGTATCCCGAAGCCGCGTCGGATGAGATCGATCAACGGCTCAGCGACGGCTACGTCGACCTGTGCCAGTCGTTCGCGTCGTTCCCGATCGAGGCTCGCGCCGCCTCGTACGACAAGTGGCTGCAGCGGGCTTTGGCGTTAGATCCGGGCAACCGAACAACCCATGATCTGGCGGCCCGGCGTGCGGCCGAGCGACAAGATGATGTCGCTGTTGTGGAACACGTCAAGGCGGTGATTCGCCTTTCGTTCGAGCAGAAAGACGACTCCTCCGGCTTGCAGTACCTGCGATTGCTTGCCGGCGTCACTCGCGATGAAAACCTCGTCATGGCCCTCGTGGAAGAACTGTCGAAAAGCCATCCGGGTAACGCAATGCTCCAGCGATTGCTGGCCAGTGGCCCCACCGCCATCTTCCCGCCGACCACCGCGACGGCCCCGACCGATACTTCCAGCGCGCCGGCAAGTCGGCCGACAACGATGACCGAGCCGGGCACATGATCCGCAACCGATTCTCCGTCCGGGTTCAGTTCTGGCCGATGGATGACTTAGGAGGTATTTGCGGTACCAAGGTGATAGGCCTGGGTGAGCCGTGTTCCGTGGCGGACGGAACACCGGAATTCACCGCCGACCGTTGAATTCGTGGACGGCCTCGATCATGGCCACGATGTTCGCGACCGGCGTGCGGGCCTGGACGTTGTGGATGGCGTTGAACACGAACCCGCCGTTTTTCGAAAAGATCTCGCATCGCGACAGCACCTGCTCGCGCACCTGCGCCGGCGTGCCGAAAGGCAGGGTCTTCTGTGTGTCCACGCCGCCGCCCCAGAATGTCAGCTCGTCGCCGTAGGTTCGCTTGAGATGTGCCGGGTCCATGCCGGACGCCGAGCATTGCACCGGATTGACAATGTCGAAGCCGGACTCGATGAACGGCCCGAGGAACTGCTCCACCGCCCCGCAGGAGTGCTTGAACGTCTTCCATTTCGTGTGGGCGTGGATCCAATCGTTCACCCGCCTGTAGTAGGGCATGTAAAGATCGCGGAATGTCTCTCGCGAGCAGAAGGCCGAGGTCTGCGTGCCGAAGTCCGTGCCGCAGATAAACACCGCGTCGACCGCATCGCCCACGCGGGCGTGGATCTTCGCCAGGTTGGCCAGGGCGATTTCGCATTGCCTGTCGAAGACTTGATGAACGTAGTCGCGGCGGGCGACGGTCGATACGTACCACTCCTCGATGTCGCGGATGCCCTTGGGGTACTTGAGAAACGGGGCCGGCACCAGGGCGATGTCGCCGAAGGCCGTCCCGCCGAAAGTGGCGATGACCGCCCGCCCCGTGGCCGATGCCCGCTTCACCTCACCCTGGAAGTGGGCCAGGTCGGCCTCGCTGATCGGTCCGAACTCCTCCAGGTTGTCCTGCGGATCGAGCTTGTCTTCGTCGATCGGTTCCTGCCGGACGATGGTGTCGAAGAAGTAGCCCCCATCGGGCATACGGCCGCTTGGCGGCGCCGTGGTGTCACCCTGGGGATAGATAAACACGTCGCCCTTGGCGTCCATCGTGGTCTTGAAGTGTTCGGAGACCAGCACCTCCAGCCCGAACGGAGCCCGCCAGGGTGTCCAATTGGTGTTGGCGAAGCCGAACAGGGTGGTCGGCCCGATCACGCCGGCCACGTCGATCCCGATTGCGTCCGCGAGGTCGTCATCGATCCAACCAAGCATCTGATATGGTTCGTGGACCTTCACAAGCCGCTTTTCCAGGCCGTAATGATCGCGCAAGGCAGCCACGCACGTGACGTGCATCCCGGTCACCGCCGTTCCGCCGAAATCTATCGGGACAGAATCCGGCTGCCGGTGATTCAGTGCCGCGACGACCCGTTCCCTGCTGGTCACGGTCGACCTCCTCTGCTGGCCTCAAGCTGGCATCGTATACTGCTGGCGCAAGGGTCTCAAGATTGGCGCACACATCCGCAGTTGCGTGAACGAGCTGAGATCTTGTTCAGCCGGAGGCGATCACTGATAATTCACTTGGCTGGCCCGGGGCGTGACCGGGTGAGACTGTAAGGCCGGTACCCACATCAGGATGGTCCATCCGAGGGAGGAACCATGAGTCAAGACAAACAGTCCCGAGCGTCGCGTCGTGAGTTTCTGAGCACCTCCGGCCGCATCGCCGCGGCGTCAGCCCTGGGCTTGACGGCCATCCCGGCCGTCCATGCCGGGGAGGGCAATACCCTCAAGGTCGCTCTTGTCGGCTGTGGCGGCCGGGGCACGGGGGCCGCCATCAATGCGCTTTCCACCAGTAGTGGGCCGACCCGGCTGGTGGCCATGGCCGATGTGTTCGACGATCGCTTGCAATCGAGTCTCCAGAAGCTCCAATCACAATTTGGCAAGCAGATCGACGTACCGAAAGAACGTCAATTCATCGGCTTCGACGCATACAAGAAAGCCATCGACAGCCTGGACGGATCGGGCGTGGTGATTCTGGCGACGCCTCCGGGCTTTCGGCCGCCGCATCTTGAGTACGCCGTCGAGAAGGGCTGCAACGTGTTTATGGAGAAGGCTTTCGCCGTCGACGGCCCCGGAGTTCGACGAGTCCTCAAGGCCGGCGAGGAGGCGGACAAGAAGAACATCAAGATCGCTGGCGGGCTGATGAGCCGTCATTCCGCGCCCTTGGAGGAGGCCGTTCGCCGGATCCACGACGGTATCATCGGCGAGGTCATCACCTGCTGGTCCTACCGCGAGCACGGACCAGTGGGCATCACGCCCAAGCCGGCGGACATGACCGAAATAGCCTACCAGATTCGCCACTTCCACAACTTCAACTGGCTGGGCGGCAGTTTCATTCTGGACTGGCTAATTCACAATCTGGACGTGTGCTGCTGGGTCAAGGATGCCTGGCCGGTCTCCGCTCAGGGGCAAGGCGGACGGTATCCTCGCACCGAAGCCGACCAGATGTTCGACCACTACGCCGTCGAGTATTCGTTTGCCGACGGGACGCGGTTGTTCGCCCAGGCTCGTCACATGGCCGACTGCTGGGGCTTCTGGGGCAACGTGATTCACGGGACGAAAGGCTCGGCCGTTCTGGGCGAGGGAATTCCCGACCCCCTGATCTACAAGGGGCACAGGCGAACTGAGGATCAGATCATCTGGCGGTACCAGGGCGAGAAGAGCGATCAGTATCAGGTCGAGCACGAGCGACTCTTCGAGGCCATCCGGCAGAACAAGCCGTACAACGAAACGAAGCGTTGCGCTTATGCCACGCTGACCGGTATTCTCGGCCGCATGGCCGCCGAGTCGGGCCAGGAGATCACCTGGGAGCAGGCCCTCGCGTCAGATCTCGTCCTCGCTCCGGGCCTGGAGAGCTACACCATGGACTCGACCCCGCCGATCGTTCCGGACGCCCAGGGCCGCTACCCGGTGGCCGTGCCGGGCAAGACCAAGGTGCTGTGAACGCGGTCGATTCACTGCTGCATACTGAGCGAGGGACCAAGCAGGCCAGTCGGTGGGTAGCGCCAGCCACAAAGCGGCCAACACCGCACGGCGGCCGGTACCTTACAGTCGCGGTTCTGAAAAGCCATAGCGTCGCCCCGCCTGAACTGTGACGGACCCGATCCGGCAGAACCGGTTTGCATCGCAGCCTCATCACGACGTAGAATGAGTTGGAGAGCGATGCTCCGCGCCTCCCCGGGCTTCCTTGGTTTGGCCGAATCGCCCCACAAGCGACAGGCTGGTTTGGAGGCAGACCACCCATGGAGCAAGGCTTGAGGGATTGGCTTGCCCGACGGGCGAGCGGGCGAGTCCGGCGTGCTGCGAGCGACTGATGGCTCCGTCAGCGTCGTCAAGTGACATGAGGTGCAACATGGCTGTCTCGACGATTGAAGGAATTGTCGAAAACGGCTGCATCCGGCTCCGTGACAACGTGATGCTGCCCGACAACACGAAGGTCTACGTCGTGGTTCCCGATATCGAGACCCCACCGCAGGCACGTGTCTATAGTCCGCACTTGGCGCATCCAGAACAGGCTGCCGATTTTGTCAAGCATGTCGTCGAGGTGAGCGACGATGCCGGGCTATGACGCAGCGCGCTTCCATCCGCCGGCTCCCGTCGCGGAGGTCGTGCTACGGAACCCGGAAAGCGGCGCAAGGATTTCCGGCGTAACCCTACTGATGGACACAGGAGCAGACGTTACCTTGTTGCCCCGAAAAGCGGTTGAGCAACTCGGCGTGATGCCGATCGCCGGCGAGCACTGCGAATTGGCAGGATTCGACGGTAGGAGGTGTGTCGCTTCTGTCGTCATGCTGGACTTGGTTTTCCTGAGACGTGCCTTCCGAGGTCGCTATCTCTTGGTTGAGGAAGAACGAGGTATTCTGGGTCGAGACATCCTGAATCACATCACACTGCTACTGGACGGGCCACGCCGGGAGTGGTCAGAGCATTCTCCATGACCTGTGTGGGCTCGTCTTGGCGTCGAACTTCGTCCTCGCTCCGGGCCTGGAGAGCTACACCATGGACTCGCCCCCCCATCGTGCCGGACGCCCAGGGCCGCTACCCGGTGGCCGTGCCGGGCAAGACCAAGGTGCTGTGAAGGAAGCTAACAGCTCTTGGCTGTCAGCCAGAGGTGGAACACGCCGCGAAGCGTTCTTTGTGACTTCTTGCGTTTTTTGTGGCCATCACCCGTCTGCATCTTCACCTGAGGAGCAAAAGGCGTAGATAGCAACGAGAAACACAAGACAGCACGAAAAGGAAACCGGCGATGCGGCGCCCCCCTGAACGTCTCTGGTCTCTCTGAGCAGTCGATTTGCCGCCGGCACGGCACTACCCTTCAGCCCGCATTTGTCGTAGAATGATCTCGCACATGACCGCCGATTCCCGGAGGCGTGCCGGAGCGGCTGATCGGGACGGTTTTGAAAACCGTTGTGCCCGCAAGGGTACCGGGGGTTCGAATCCCTCCGCCTCCGTTCTGCGTCGTTCCCGCATTGGTCGACCCGATGCGGGCGCTGCGCAGAACGTCCTGTGTAGCACTGGCAAGCGACGCGAAGCAGGGCCGGCGCGGGGTGGAGTACGACCTGTCAAGCATGTCTGCCTGCTTGAAAGCCTTTCGCGTCCGGGTGAGCGCTATATCGGTCCGACCACCGACTTCATACAACGATTGTCAGACCACAATCCGAGCAAGTCTCGGTATACCCGAGCCCACGTCCCATGGTAGGCCGTTGCGGTCGTCCGGGTCGAGAATGACTGGAAAGCCGAGGCCTTCGAGCGATACCTCGAATCGGGTTCGGGTCATGCCTTCGCCAAGGGGCACCTGTGGTCAGTGACGCCGCTTGCGGCGAAGCGCGGCCAAGAGAACATCATCGTCCGAGGCCTCGGGCCCAACGGGTTCGTCGGCCCAATGTGGCGGGTGCACGCCGGCTGTTCACAGATAGTCTGGCGAAAGCAGGTTCGCCAGGCAGGACAGCACTTCGGTTTCACCCGTGAAGAGAAAGAACTGGTCGCCCTGGATCATTTGCTGCGAGAACGTGCTCGTGTGCTCGGCCCAGGCGGCCAAGGCATCGGTCGGCATCGTGGGGTCAGCGCTGCCGCCCAGGGCGGTAATTGGGCAGTCGAGGCGATGCTCCGGGCGATACGTATACGTTTCCAGCATGGTGAAATCCGCTCGCAGGCCGGGAAGGATGCGGGCCACAAGGTCGGGCCTGCGCCGCACGGCGTCGGGAACCGCCGCCAGACCGCCCGCCAAACCATCCAGAAACTCGTCGTCGGACAACCTGTGAATCGGGGGCCTTGATCTTGGCAAGTGGGGTGCGGCGCAGCCTGCCACGATCAATCGAACCGGAGCCGGCAGGCCGGTTCGCCGAAGTCGTCGTACAAGCTCAAAGGCAACCAGTGCCCCGAGTTCATGGCCGAACAAAGCGAACGGCACATCGAGCCAGGGTTTGATCTGGTCAGCCGTTGTCTGTTCCAAGGCGTCGAAACGTGCATAAGGACAGTCGTCGAGTCGCTCCTCACGGCCGGGAGATTGGACCGCACAGACCTCCACCTTGTCGGACAAACCACAAGGCCAGTTGCGAAACAGCGAGGCACCGCCGCCGGCGTGAGCGAAGCAAAACAACCGCAGTCTTGGCGAAACCACCGGCCGAGGGCGGAGAATCCAGGGGCTGGGCTTGTGAGCAGCGATCTGGATCCTCTTTTGAGACATGCCGTCTCCATCGCGGTGCACTGAGCGTTCAAGAGTGCGGCGGGGCAATCGCTCCCTCTGCTCACTTGGACGGGGCGAACAGTTGGAACTCCCATATCGTCGGGCCCTCCGTTGCCTCGGTGATGTTCAGGCGAACCCGATCGGCGGTCACCGGAGCGAAAGTGATCAGCTTGTCGGCTCCGATGGTGCTCCCGCGGGCGAAGGTACGCCACTCCTGCCCGTCGCGATACTGCAATTCGAACGCCCTCACCCGGTCAAATGCTTCGCTGATCACGGCCCGGCCGATGGTGGTAGGCTCGCCGAGATCAACTTCCAGCCATGCCTGCTTTGTTCCGGCATCGGTGGCCCAACGGGTACTGTCATCATCGTCGAAGGCCTTCTCAGGACCGTGGAGCCAGCTCTTCTGGAACACGTTCGAAGCAGTCGATTTCTTGTGCGCCGCAAGGGAGCCGAGCCTTGTGGCCAGAGGGGCTATTTCCGCGGCCGGGCCGTCAAGATCGATCGCGATGATCGTATCAACCTCCTGACGTTCCGAGGCGGGCATGGTAATGACCAGGCCCTCGCTGCTTTGCTTGACCTCGGCCGCACCGCCGGTAAGGACGGCTGCGCCGAGCACCTTTTTCCCGATCGGCGGCAACGCAAGAGACTGACCGTCGGCCGGCCATTCGAACACGTGGACATAGATCCTGTTGTCCTTATGCGTGCTGGCGCCCCAGATCCCGGGCTTGAACGGGCCGCCGCGCGTACCATAAATGCTCTCCCCGTATTTGCTCAGCCATTGGCCCATTTCCCTCAGCCGCTCGACCTGCCTGGGTTCGATTTCCCCGGTGGGCATCGGCCCGACGTTGAATAACAGGTTGCCGTCGCCGCCGGCACATCGCACCAGCGTCCGGATACAATCCTTCAACGACTTCATCTCGTCCTCGGGCTTCCATGCCCACTGCCGGCAAATGGTGATGCAGCTTTCCCACAGGCGGTTGTTCTGGAACTTGCCGATCTGCTGTTCGGGGGTGTCATGATCGGCGGCCAGGCCGGCGCGGTTGTTGATGATGATGTCCGGTTGCAGCCGGAAGATGTCCTCGAACATCTCCGTGGATTTCCAGTCCTTTGAGGTTCCCCCGAGCCCGTCGAACCACATGATCGCGATTCTGCCGTAATTGCTCAGCAACTCGCGGATCTGACCGTGCATGTACTCGACGTACCGGCCGTGGTTCTCGGTGCGGTAGTCGGGATGGTGCCAGTCGGGCGGCGAATAGTAGAAGCCGATGGGCATGCCGGCCTCGTGGCAGGCGGCGGTCAGCTCCGCCACCACATCGCGTTTGAAGGGCGAGTGGGTGATCTTGTAATCAGTCAGTTTGCTGTCGAACTCGCAAAAGCCGTCGTGATGCTTCGTGGTGAAGACCATGTACTTCATTCCGGCGTCCCGCGCAATCTGCACCCACTGCCGGGCGTCGAACCTCGTCGGGTTGAATTCCTTGTACAGGTTGTCGTAAACCTCGACCGGTATTTCGCCCCTGCCCTCGCCGTGCCCGCGACGCTGCCCCCCCCGCGACCAGCCGATCTCCGTGCCTTTGAGGCTGACCGGCCCCCAGTGGATGAACATCCCGAAGCGGGCTTCCCGCCACCACTTGGTGCGCCGGGCCCGGTCCTCGGCCAGGTCGGCGATGCGGATATTGCGGAAGGAAACCTCGCTGCGGTGATTCTGGAGGCCGATGGCTCCTTCGCGGGATCGTTGTAAGATCTCAGGGTCCGACTTGCCCGTGGCGTCGACGACTTTCTCGCCGTTGAGCCACACCACGATGTGGTCGGCCTCCGCCATGATCCGCATCCGGTTCCATTCGCCGACCGGCTTGGTGGCATCCTTGTCGGCCGCGACGATCTTGTAGATCGAACCGCAGTACTGGGCGGGCTTGAGGTTCTTGTGCTTCTCGGCCGTGTTGTCCAGGATCTGAATTTCAAATGAGACCGCCGAGGGATGACCCTCCCGCGGCGTGCGCAGAAAGACGCCGCTGTTGCCGCCCGGACTCAGCTTGTACTCGAGTTCGATGATGAAGTCCGTATAGTTGCGGACGGTGCCGAGCCAGCCGCCCCATTTCTCAGCCCCGTGGCAATGCAACACGCCGTCTTTGACCGACCACGAATCCGGCGGGCCGTTCCGGATCTCCCAGCCGGAGATCGCGTCGCCGGCGATTTGATCCTTGAATTCCACCCCCCACACCGCCCCGGACCCGACAAACAGGACGCCGGCAGTCAAAACAGACCATTTACGAGACATGGAATCCTCCGATCTGTACTGTAAGTAGGTCCCACTGAACTCCGGCCAATCTAGCCGTGTGCGGGTCGCCCCGCAACGAGGCAAGGCGGTTGTACCTTTGCCCATCCCGCTCGGGATCGTTAGACTCAGATCGCTTCTTTCCCGGCGCAGCGACGTTGCCGGGAATCATAAGGGCAGTGAGAGCTGGGTTATATGAAAAAGACCATCCATCTGCTTTGCAACGCGCATCTCGATCCGGTCTGGTTGTGGGAATGGGAAGAGGGAGCGGCCGCTACAATCTCAACTTTTCGGACGGCCGCCGACCTCTGCGAAGAATTCGAGGGGTTTGTCTTCAATCACAATGAAGCGGTCCTTTATCAGTGGGTCGAGGAATACGAGCCTTCTCTGTTCGAGCGGATTCGCAGACTTGTTCGAGAAGGCAGGTGGCACATCATGGGCGGCTGGTATCTTCAGCCCGACTGTAACATGCCCAGCGGGGAATCCTTCGTACGGCAGATCCTGACAGGGAAGCGATATTTCAAGGAGAAGTTCGGCGTCGACGTGACCACGGCCATCAACCTGGATCCGTTCGGCCACACCTGGGGTCTGCCGCAGATCCTGGCCAAGAGCGGCTACGATTCCTACCTGTTCTGCCGACCGTTCCAGAACGATTGCCCGTTGCCCGACAGCCATTTCGTCTGGGTCGGTTGCGACGGCTCCGAGGTGATGGCCTGTCGTGTCGACGGCTGGTACAGCTCGCAGCTCGGCAAGGCCCACCTCAAGATCATGGAGCGGATGAACAACCACCCCGACAGGCCTTTCAGCCTGTTGCTGTGGGGCGTGGGAAATCATGGCGGAGGGCCTTCTCGTGAAGACCTCAAGGAAATCACGAACCTGATCCGTAACACGAAAGAATTCAACATCCTCCACTCCAATACCGCGGCCTTCTTCGCCGAGATGAAGGCCCAATACGACCTGCTTCCACGCCACAAGCGAGACCTCAACCCCTGGGGCGTGGGCTGCTATACCACGCAGGTGCGCATCAAACAGAAGCACCGCGAGCTCGAGAACCAGCTCTACCTGGTTGAGAAAATGGCCACCACCGCCGCCTGCCAGGGTTTGATGGAGTATCCGCGGGAGGAGCTGCACCGGGCGATGCGAGACCTGTTGATCGGCGAGTTTCACGACATCCTGCCGGGGTCGTCCATCGAACCGGTGGAGAACGCGTCGCTTCGGCTTTTCGACCACGCCCTCGAGGAGCTGTCCCGCGTCAAGGCACGGACGTTCTTTGCCCTGGCCTCCGGGCAGCCCAGGGCCAGGGGCGGGCAAATCCCGATCCTGGTCTACAACCCTCACCCGTTCAAGGTCAGGACCGTTGTCGAATGCGAGTTCCAGTTGGCCGACGCGAACTGGGCCGGCACATGGACTCTGCTGGGCGTCCGCCGCGGCGGCCAGGCGATCCCTTCGCAGATCGAAAAAGAAGCGAGCAACCTGAATCTCGACTGGCGCAAGAGAGTGGCTTTCCTGGCGGAACTCGATCCGAGTCAGATGAACCGCTTCGATTGCAGGATCGAAAAGGTTGTACAGGCCAAGCCGGTTCCGAAGCTCAAGGTGCGCGGCGGTCGGGTGGCCTTCTGGTCCGAGGATATCGAGGTCGTCATCAATGCGAAGACGGGCTTTGTGGATTGCCTCAAGGTCCATGGCATCGACTACCTGGAGAAGAATGCTTTCGAGCCGCTGGTGATGGCGGATAATGAAGATCCCTGGGGCATGCTCAACCGCGCCTACCGCAAGGTGGCGGGGCGGTTTAAGCTCATGTCGGCAAAGAAAAGCGCTCAATTCTCCGGCGTGCGATGCGACGAACTGCCTCCGGTCCGCGTGATCGAGGACGGCCCCGTGCGAAGCGTCGTCGAGGTCATGCTGTCGTATAACGACTCCTTCATCTGCCAGCGTTACAAGCTGCCCAAGCAGGGCACGGAAATCGAGATTGAACTCCGCGTTCACTGGAACGAGAAAGATCGCATGCTCAAGCTCTCGATTCCGGTGCGCGGAACGGGCTTTGAGTTCCTCGGGCAGACCGCCTTCGGTATCAACCCTTTGCCGATGCATGGTAATGAGGCGGTGGCGCAGAAGTGGGTCGCCGTCGCGTCTCGCCGGGCGCGGACGGCGATAACCTGCATTAACGAGGGTTCCTATGGCGCCGACTTCTCCAAAAACGGCCTCCGCCTGACGCTGCTGCGTTCGCCGGCGTACGCCGGGCACCCGTTTTTCGACCGGCCGATCGTCGAGCAGGACCGCTACACGCCTCGCATCGATCAGGGCGAGCGGATTTTCAGGTTCTGGTTGAACGCCGGGTCGCTGGACGAGCGGCTCTCGGCCGTCGATCGCGAGGCCCTCGTCCACAACGAGAAGCCGTACGCATTGTCCTTCTTCCCCTCTGGGGAAGGGCCCAGGCCCAAGGCCGGTGCGGTGCTCAGTGACCACGTTGTTCAGATGAGTTGCCTCAAGCTGGCTGAGGATAACGATGACCTGATCGTCCGGCTTTTCGAGCCGACCGGTCACGCTCGTTCGACCACGCTTTCTTTGCCGTGCATCGGCTTCAAGACCAGGGTCAACCTCGGCCCGTTTGAGGTCAAGACCCTGCGGGTCAACCCCAAAACCCGGGCGGTGCGACAGACCGACCTGATCGAACGGCCGATGGGAAAGTGAGCAACCCGCCGGCGCCGACGATCCGTTCTCTTTATCGGAACACCGGATCATTGCCGTTCGCGCAGGCGGCACACTGATCGGCGGATTCGTCCCATCAGGCTGCCCGTGCATCGACGCTGATATACCGCGCGGGGTTGCACGTCAAAAACAACCGCCCGCGGAACCCACTGTGCGCCCCCGCCCAAGGTGTCACGCATTTGCCGCCAAGGCCGTCGGCCAGGCTGTTCTTGCCGGATCACCGGGAACAGGAGATCATCATCTTCATCTGCCGCGATGCGGCCGGTTGGTGTTGAGAGGACAAGGGCAATGGGCCAGGATCAAGCGAAAACAGAGTCTTGCGCCGCCGGCGACGTGGCAGCCCAGACTTCGAGCAACATGCAGTCCGACAGCAAGGCCGCACCCCCAGGCGACCTGACCGACGTGGACCTTTACTGCCTGCATTGCGGATACAACCTCCGCGGCTTGTCCGGCGACCCACGCCGATGCCCGGAGTGCGGACTGTTCAGCCCCCTCAGCCCCTCGGCGAATATGATTGCCCGCGAACTGGGGCGGATGGAAACATGGCCGACCGCATGTGTCGCGGCCGCAACTCTTCTGGTCGGAAGCCAGGCATGCATAGTTGTTGCTCTGGTGAATTCACGCATGCCTCTCGGACTCTGCATCGGTTGTTGGCTGCCATTGCTTGTCCTGTTACCGCTCTGGTTCACCGGCATGGAGCAGTTTCGTTCTGACTGCCTGTACAAGCGCGGTTGGAAGAGTGTCTTTGTTCAATACCACATCTACGGCATGGCCCTCTCGATCTTGTTGGCTTCGGCTGCTGCGGCAAGCATCTGGGTTTTCCACAGGCTTGTCCGCCAGGAGCGTTCGTTCATTGGAGCAATCGGCTTGGTAGCGCTCGCAGGAATAGGACTGTCAGTGTTTCTATTGGCCCGACGAGCCCGACAGCAGTGTAACGCGAAGAGACATGTGCTACAGCGGGAGGTTGCCACAACGCGGGCCAAAGTGCAGCTCTATGAGCGGCTGTCACGACGGCGTTCATAGAAAGCTGCGGCCGGTTGGTGTTGAGAGGACAAGGGCAATGGGCCAGGATCAAGCGAAAACAGAGTCTTGCGCCGCCGGCGACGTGGCAGCCCAGACTTCGAGCAACATGCAGTCCGACAGCAAGGCCGCACCCCCAGGCGACCTGACCGACGTGGACCTTTACTGCCTGCATTGCGGATACAACCTCCGCGGCTTGTCCGGCGACCCACGCCGATGCCCGGAGTGCGGACTGTTCAGCCCCCTCAGCGCGATGACACTGCCGGCTGAGGCGATCACCGATCAGTTGCGCCGTATGGAGACCTGGCCGACGCTGTGCATCGCCTTCGTTCTTCTGTTGATGTTCAGCCTGACACTGGCCGCGTTTGCCCTGGCTGTCGGCGGCCCGACCAAAGAAGTGTGCGTGGCCCTGGCCCTGCCCGTCTTGATTCTGGTGCCGTTGTGGCTGCACGGCGTCAGCCGGTTCAGTTCGGCCTGCATGGACAAGCCGGGCTGGTGGAGCGTACTGATCGAGTATCATCTCTATGGGCTGGGCCTGTGCCTGATGCTGGTCGTGTCGTCCGGGCTGCCTTTGTTCCATTGGCTCGACAGGCGAAGCTGGAATACTTCCTTGCCGGCGGATGCGGCTTTCCTGACGATACTCATAGGAGGTCTGACGGGTGTGGTGATTCTGGCACCTCGTGCCCGGCGTCGCTGCAAGAAAAGAATGGATGCCCTGCAGCGGGAGGTTGCCGTCAAACTGGCCGGCGAGTATCTGCAGCGCGTATTATCCAGGAGGCCATTCTGAGGGGCGACGGTGTCCCTGCCGCCGGCCAAGCCATGATCGAATTGTCGGCCGGCCGCCGTTTGATGATGCCGAACGCCGAGCGTCACAGCGCCGCCCGCATTGAGCAATGGACACGGGGCTGCAATGATACGACCCGCCACTCAGGGGCCAAATCGGCGGGAAACGCGGAGCGAATCTCTTTCCTGCGACCTGGTCCGCGAGTTGGAGCGTCATGAAAGCGCTGATCCTGGTCGATATTCAGAATGACTTCCTGCCGGGTGGTCCGCTCGCGGTCCCGATGGGCGACCAGGTGGTTCCGGTTGCCAATCGGCTCATGTCGCAATACGACGTGGTCGTTGCCACGCAGGACTGGCATCCGGCGAATCACTGTTCGTTCGCCAGTCAGCACGACGGTCACAAGCCCGGCGATGTCATCGAGCTGGGCAGCGTGACTCAGATCCTCTGGCCGGACCACTGCATTCAGGGCACGAGAGGAGCCGACTTCGCCCCGGGCCTCGATATGGCCGGCGTCCATTGGATCTGCCACAAGGGCACCGATCCTGGCATCGACAGCTACAGCGGTTTCTTCGACAACGGCCGTCTCAAGCAGACCGGGTTGAGCGATTACCTTCGCAAGCGAGGCGTGCGGGAAGTGCACATCATCGGCCTGGCGACGGATTACTGCGTGAAATTCACCGCCCTCGACGCCCGCGAACTCGGCTTCGAAACCCACCTGATCCTGGAAGGCGTCCGCGGTGTGGAACTCCATCCGGGCGACTGCACGAAGGCCATCGAGGAAATGCGAGCAGCCGGGGTACGAGTGGTGACGGCCGCTGCGGCGTAGACGCCGCCTCCGACAGTTGACACCCGCCTCATTGTCCAATATCTAGATGGCCCGTGGAGAGCAGACTGCTGTTGACCTGCCAATTGAGGAGTCCCGAAGATGAAGTGCTGTCGCTTGGCGTGCATCGTTGTCTTGTCGCTGTCGACCCTTGCGCCGGCGCAAGTTCAGTTCCTCGGCAGGGTCCTGCACCCGCGCTTCCCCGAAGCGGCCGACAAGCTGCCGACCAATAATGGCGTTCCCGAGGACTACTTCGCGCCGGACCGGCCGGGCGACCCCGCGGAAATCATGCCCCTGTGTAACGTCCGCTGTTTTGCCAGCGTTGACGGGCCGGGCATTGAGACGATGGCCGCCCGCACGTGGGAGCTGGCCCCCAGCGGCTGGTATCGCATGACCGGCAGCGCCGGACGGACTACGATGCTGTTCACCGGGCCGTCGGTTTTCATGCAGCCGACCGTGTTCACTAATATCTTTACCAAACCCGGCGAAACCATTGATCGTAAGGTCGTGCCGAACTTTGATTACGCGGTGCTCTTCATGGGAGCCTGGGACGACAAGCCCGCCACCGATTACTACCAGACGTTCACCGCCACGGGTACGAGTGTTACGCAGGTCGGGTTTCGCCTGGCGAGCGACGGTGTCGACGGCGAGGGCCCCGGATCGCAGACGCTGCTGGTTTCCGTCCATCGGCAGGGGCCCGGCACCCCCGACACCTGGCAACAAATCGGACCGGCCGTCCCCGTGCCCAACGTCGACTGCGGAGGCCCGAAAAACTACGATTGGCTCGCAGGGTGGAACTCCGGGGAGGTGCCGACCGAGCCGGGCCGGGTCTACGCGGTTCACCTGAAGGCCGAAAAGGATGGCAATACCTTTCAGGCTTTCTGGCGACCCAACGAAAAAAAGATCAACGATTGTTATCGGCTTGGCCCCAGGGGACAGACCGGCTGGGTCGGGCACAACCTGTGCATGGTGATCGCAACCGACAACAGCGGACTGGTGATCCCCTACAACAAGCGGGTTCAGAAGGAGTATGTCGATTTTGCGGGTTTTGCCAGAAAATGGAGCCAGAGCTATGTCGCCCAGGGCCGTAGCCTGGCCGGGGCGCTGCTGTACATGGCCAACAGCGGCGTTCAGCCGAGCGTTGCCCGTCAGCGAGCGGTGGTCCGCCTGCGCCAAGACGGGCCGGATGGCCCCGTCGTCGGCGTCGAGAAGGTTGCCATCGGAAACGGTATCCACACCGGCGACGCGTCGTGGGGCGTCTATGGCCTGGCGTATTCGCCTGGCGAAGTCCCTCTTGAGCCGGGCAAGACGTATGCCATCGAGTTCGAGTCAATCGAGAATTACGAGTCGCTTCACGGTTATGTGAATATCAAGGGCATGGTCAGCGACGACAAGCCGGGTTTCAACCCGTACAAGAAGGTTGCTCCCGACAACTACGAGAACGGCACCGCCTACAAGAACGGTAAGGACGACGCCGGCTTCGATCTGGACATGCAGATCATCGAATACCGGCGCGAAGTCACGGATTGGCATAAAGCCGTCGATCCGCAGAACCTGTTGGTCAACGGCGACATGGAAGCCGGCCAACTGGACGAAAAAGATCCCGGCAACGGCAGGATTGAAGGATGGCGGACGTTCTCCGCCGACCCCGGGACAATTCATCATTTCCTCGCTGACCCGCCCGAAAACAAGAGCCGAATTCTGCGGGTGACCGCCGGCAAGGAGGCCAAGGCCGTCGACGGAGGATACGTGCAGAAGGTGACCGGGCTGAAGCGACTGGATACCTACCGACTGTCGGGCAAGGTTCGCAGTTCCTGGTCGGTGGACGTCGAGCACTACTCTCAGGTCGGTTACGACCCGACCGGCCAGGACAGCGACCCCAAGGCCCCGACCATCGTCTGGACGCCGCTGCCGGGGATGCACAGTATTTGGGTCGAATACCACAGCGAGCCGATCCGCCCGGCCGGCGATTCGATCAGCGTCTGGCTGCGCGGATGGGCCAGGTCGACCGGCGGAACGCCGTTCAAAGCCGATTTTGATGAGTTCTCGCTGCGTCGGGTAAAGACGCAACTTACCCCCTGATGGACGCATGTCTTCGTCGGCCATCGCCCTGAGCGCGTTTTGCCGCAACTTACGCCCTGTTGCTTGATGCAAGTCCTTGGTGGCCCTGGCGTTGAGTGCGGTCTTGGATTTCACTTGCCTGGCTACAGGGTTCGGGGATCGGGGTCTCAGAGACGCACGCCGAGCAGATCGAGTATCTTCTGCTGCTCGTCGTCCGCGTCGGTCCTGGGAGTGACTTCGGCATGGTTGGGGGGTATCGGGGTCAAGGGGGGTATCGGGGGGGTATCGGGGTCAACTCTTGACTCTTGACATATTGTGCTATGGGGGTATCGGGGTCAACGCTTGACTCTTGACATATTGTGCTATATGGAACTATAATAGGTGTATGCACCGCTCGGCCCGGAATCCTTTCCGGGCCGCATCCCCTGCGGAATCCTTTCCGCATTCAGCAGGTAGGGCAGGTCCGCCGGGTGCCATGCCCACGGCCTTGCGTGGGCATGCGCCTCCAAACGAATCCTGAAGCAGGTAGGGCAGGTCACAGCCCCGCCAAGTCGCCCCGACGAAGC